>JAAGZN010000873.1 GCA_024206165.1 Bacteroidota bacterium | reverse complement strand
TTTCCTGCCCTTACAGCCATGCGTCTGATTTTTCACACCCAACGCACCTTTGAACTACAAATTGAATCTCACTGGCCGTCGGGCAAGAGGTTTCATCAACGCGTCCGACCTGACACCCGGTGCCTTGGTTTGTCTCCTTAGGTGTCCGTGACATCTCATGCCCTCTAGGCATCACAAATAAATCTTTCGCCTTTTACTAAAGACTAGAAGTTAGCACGACCTCCGGTCGCGCTAACTTCTAGCTCCTGCAGAGAGCCGGTGGCCTTCGGCCACCGCTTCCCGCTTCCCGCTAGTGGAACAGCACTTTGATCCTGTGAACCTAACATGCAAGAATTCTTCTCTCTGTGAGGATGTGAATTCGCCGGACGAACGGGCGGAGGAGGACGGACCACAACTGGTATTCTAAGGGTCTGATTTCCGTGCTTAGGGGACATTCAAATGAGAATTGAACAATTTGTCTGAAAACTGTCCATTGGACAGTCCCTGAATGGCAGAAAACACAGCCGGGAGCTTTGGCCAGCTACTGTTATCCAGCTACACGGAGGCTAGCTCGTTTGGATGGCCTGAGGGTGGGACACCCGGCTGCTGTTGGACCATGTCGAATCCGGCGTCCGGACTAAGGCCTGCGTCGGCA
>JAAGZN010000872.1 GCA_024206165.1 Bacteroidota bacterium | reverse complement strand
GTAAATTTCTTTATTTTTCTAAGAATAATATTAAATGTATTTTTAGCTAGAAATAAAAAAAGAAAACAGTGTATGATCGTAGCTAAGAGTTTGATAGAGTTGTTTTCTTGAACATTGATTTATAAAAGACTGATCGTTCCGATCTTTAGGAAGGCAGTGTTGGAGAGATTTTCTACTTTTTAGAATGATTGTTTAAATACGTTCTTATCATTAGTAATAATACAAATATACATATTTACGTATAAAAGCCTCTGGAGAGAATTGAACTCTCGACCCCTGGTTTACTAGACCAGTGCTCTAGCCACTGAGCTACAAAGGCAGCTGTAAATTTCTTTATCTTTCTAAGAATAATATTGAAAGTATTTTTAGCTAGAAATAAAAAAAGAAAACAGTCTATGATCTTAGCTAAGAGTTTGATAGAGTTGTTTTCTTGAACATTGATTTATAAAATAATGATCGTTCCGATCTTTTAGGAAGGCAGTGTTGAATAGAGTTTCTACTTTTTAGAATGATTGTTTAAATACGTTCTCATCTCTAGCAATAATACAAATATACATATATATGTAATAAAGCCTCTGGAGAGAATTGAACTCTCAACCCCTGGTTTACGAGACCAATGCTCTAACCACTGAGCTACAAAGGCATTCAGGAGAAGTTCTATTCAGAAGTTATAAAG
>JAAGZN010000871.1 GCA_024206165.1 Bacteroidota bacterium | reverse complement strand
CTTTATAAGAAATTGAGGTGAACTCTTATTGCAGGGCTAAGTTTTCACTAAGTTTCATGGAGAATTATAAGAAACCCTAGGTGTATTAAGTTCTAGGCTGTTCCAATGAACAGAGCTTTTGTAATACGTATGTTTACAACGTTTTAGAGCAAAAGGAATAGTTTTATTCCATGCGAAAGGCGTACTTTATAGAAAATTAAGGTTAACTGTTATTGCGGGGCTAAGTTTTTACTAAAGTTCATGGGGAAATATAAGAAAAACCCGGTTTAATAAGTTCAAGGCTGTTCCTATAGACAGAACTCTTGAAATACGTTGGCTTACAATGTTTTATAGAAAACAGAATCGTTTTATTCCGTGGAAAATGCGTAATTTATTAGAAATTGAGGTGATATCTTATTGCAGGGCCAAGTTTTTACTAAGTTTAATGGGGAACTATAAGAAACCCTCAAAGTAATAACTTCTACGCTGTTCCCATGGACAGAACTGTTGTAATACCTATGTTTACAACGTTTTAGAGTAGACAGAATCGTTTTAGTCCATGCAAAAGGCGTACTTTATAAGAAATTGAGGTGAACTCTTATTGCGGGGCTAAGTTTTCACTAAGTTTCATGGGAAACTATTAGAAACCCTAGGTGTAATAAGCTCTAGGCTCTTCCCATGGACAGAACTGTTGTAATACGTATGTTTTCAATG
>JAAGZN010000870.1 GCA_024206165.1 Bacteroidota bacterium | reverse complement strand
GCTAAGTTTTCACTAAGTTTCATGGGGAACTATAAAAAACCCTCGGTGTAATAAGTTCTAAGCTGTTTCAATGGACAGAACTGTTGTAATACGTATGTTTATGACGTTTAAGGGCAGCTGAACCATTTTATTCCACGGCAAATGCGTACTTTACAAGAAGCCGAGGTTAACTCTTATTGCAGGGCTAAGTTTCCAATAAGTTTCATGGGGGACTATAAGAAACCCTCGGTGTAATAAGTTCTAGGCTGTTCCGATGGACAGAACTGTTGTAATACCTATGTTTACAACGTTTTAAAGCAAACGGAATCGTTTTATTTCATGTGAAAGGCGTAGTTTATAAGAAATTGAGGTGAGCTCTTATTGCAGAGCTAAGTTTTCACTAAGTTTCATGGGGGACTATAAGAAACCCTCGGTGTAAAAGGTTCTACGCTGTTCCCATGGACAGAACTGTTGTAATACGTTTGTTTACAACGTTTTAGAGCAAATGGAATCGTTTTATTCCATGCGTAAGGCGTACTTTATAAGAAATTGAGCTGAACTTTTATTGCAGGGCTAAGTTTGCACTGAGTTTTATGGGGAACTATAAGAAAACCCTAGGTATAAAAAGTTCTAGGCTGTTCCCATGGACAGAACTG
>JAAGZN010000869.1 GCA_024206165.1 Bacteroidota bacterium | reverse complement strand
CAGTTCTGTCCATGGGAACAGCCTGAAACTTATTACACCTAGGGTTTCTTATAGTTCCCCATGAAACTTAGTGAAAACTTAGCTCTGCAATTAGAGTTCACCTCAACTTCTTAGTAAGTACGCCTTTCGCATGGACAAAACCGTTCTGTTTGCTCTGAAACGTTGTAAACAAACGTATTACAACAGTTCTGTCCATTGGAAGAGCTAGAACATATTACATCGAGTGTTTTTTTATAGTTCCCCATGAAATTAGGTGAAGACTTAGCTCTGCAATAAGAGTTCATCTCAATTTCTGATCAAGTACGCCTTTTGCATGGAGAAAACGATTCTGTTTGCTCTAAAGCAATGAAAACATAGTTATTACAACAGTTTTGTTCTTAGGAACAGCCTAGAACTTATTATACCTAGGGTTTCTTATAGTTCCCCATGAAACTTAGTGAAAAATTATCCCCGCAATAAGAGTTCAACCTTAATTTCTTATAAAGTACCTGTGTTGTATGGAATCAACCCATTCCGTTTGCTCTAAAACGTTGTGAACATACGTATTACAACAATTCTGTCCGTGGAAATAAACTAGAACTTATTACACCGAGGGTTTCTTATAGTTCCCCATGAAACTTAGTGAAAACTTAGCGCCGCAATAAGAGTTAACCTCAT
>JAAGZN010000868.1 GCA_024206165.1 Bacteroidota bacterium | reverse complement strand
CTCTAGAATGTAGATTAGTAAGTAATAGAGTCTCTAGAATGTAGATTAGTAAGAAATAGAGTCTGTAGTATGTAGATTAGTAAGTAATAGAGTCTCTAGAATGTAGATTAGTAAGAAATGAGTCTCTAGTATGTAGATTAGTAAGAAATGAGTCTCTAGAATGTAGATTAGTAAGAAATGAGTCTCTAGAATGTAGATTAGTAAGTAATAGAGTCTCTAGAATGTAGATTAGTAAGTTATAGAGTCTCTAGTATGTAGATGAGTAAGAAAGGAATCTCTAGAATGTAGATTAGTAAGTAATAGAGTCTCTAGAATGTAGATTAGTAAGTAATAGAGTCTCTAGTATGTAGATTAGTAAGTAATAGAGTCTCTAGTATGTAGATTAGTAAGAAATAGAGTCTCTAGAATGTAGATTAGTAAGTAATAGTGTCTCTAGAGTGTAGATTTACAAGAAATAGAGTTTCTAGAATGTAGATTAGTAAGTAATAGAGTCTGTAGAATGGAGATGAGTTAGAAATAGAGTCTCTAGAGTATAGATTAGTAAGAAATAGAGTCTCTAGAATGTAGATTAGTAAGAAATAGAGTCTCTAGAATGTAGATTAGTAAGTGAGTCTCTAGAATGTAGATTAG
>JAAGZN010000867.1 GCA_024206165.1 Bacteroidota bacterium | reverse complement strand
TTTCTATGTTGAGATAATAATTCTTTTCTTGATGAGGATGATAATATATTCATTTTGTTATATAAATAATTTTGTACTAATATCGAAAATTATTTATTATTTACAAATTATTTATTAATCTTCAAATGGAAGAAGTATAGAAGTATTTGGAGAAGGAGCAGAGTCAGATGAAGGATATAAGTTTCTAAAAGAATCATTAAATAAATTTATTAAATCAAAAAAATCAAACTTTGATGAAGAAGTAAATAGCTTTATTAAAAAAATTGATCAATATGTTTCTAAACAAACCAATGATATAAATAAGAAAAGAAATAAAGCTCTTTTCTTATCAAAAAAAACTTTTCAAAAACTTATAGAAGAAAATAAGGCACTACTAACTTAATATACTACTTCCAATTGAAGAATATCTGACAATCGGTCATTGCTCTTTAAAATCAAATGGTTTCAGATACACTTCATCTACGATTAGTATAGAGTTAGATTTCCATTCCACTTTACCATCAACAATTTAATGGAATGTTCAAGCATTCTCTCATATTTGCTATAACACTTCGTTTTCCTTCGCATTCTTACTAAAAAATGACAAAATAAAAGACTATTGTAGCCTTCTGTTGTATATGTTTCTGCTTTGGATTTAATATGATGTTTATAATTTTGTATTACTGATTCACATGCCGTATAATAATCCGAAAATATTGTATTAATAAATTTGTTTTCTATTTTATCTCTAACTTTAGCCCGTTTTTATATTTCTTCTCCAATAGTAAAATTAATGAACTTTTTTCTAATTCTATCAACACGTATCCATTTGTAGTTTTTTTTGATACATAAATATGCATTTCATCTATTTTCTTTGAGCTTTTTATTGTTTTAACTTGTTAAATAAAAATATAACAAAGGTTTTTTTGGTTGTTTGTCGATACTGCTGCGTAGCGTAAGCTAATTAATTTCAAAGCATTTTAACTAAGTAATGTTCTTTAATATTATTAGCAAATTTATCTCTAGTAAATTCAACTTTAAATCCTAACTTTTCATAAAATCCCAAAGCTTGAAAACTAAAAGTCGAAAGATAAGCCACATTACAATTAAGTTCTTTTTTGCCAATTTCAAGAGCTTTTTCTATCAATTGCTTACCTAATTTAAGACCTCTCAATTTTTTATCTAAGTAAATATATTTAATATCCAATGCTCCCCATAAATTACGATAAACTATCCCTCCCACTAATTTCTCATTATCATCATAAAATCCATAAAGTTCATATTCAGTACCAGAAAAAGATTTCATTATTTTTTCTCCAACTACTTCAGCAGTATGATTTTTAAAACCATCTCTAATTATAGTTTTTGATTTCTCATTAAATGAAGATCTTTTAGTTTTTAAATTTTTTAACATTTGAAATATTAAATTGAGATAAAATATAATTGAACATTCAAAGTTATAAATAAAATATGTTAATAATTAGATTATAAAATTAAAATCAATTTTTAAAGTTTTATTTATGGCATTTTAGCAATAAATTGTTATATTTGTTGTATGTCTTTATTTAAATTAAAGTTTTTATAAATACTCAATGCATATAAAAATGAAAAAAATAAGTAATATATTCTCAAATCTGTCCATCATATTGGTTTGCTCATGTGGATTAATGAATACAAAAAAAAATAATACATTTTCACAAACAATATATTCCAATTCTATTAATGAAATTTTTGATCAATCAGAACAACTAAAACAGAAAAATATTAATTCTATTCCTTCATCAATATTTAATATTCCAAAACAACAAGAAGAAGATATTCTTTTTAAAAAAATACAAGAAGAACTAAAAATTATAACAAAAAAAAATAATAAGCATAAAGAACTTGACGAAAAAGAAATACAATTTGAAATAAAAAGATTGAAAGAATATCTAAACAATTGTAAAAAATTAATAGAAAATAAAGAACAAAATCTTTTAGCTTATGCAAAAAAATATTTTAATCTAGAAAAAGAATTTAAAGATTGTCTATTAGAAAAGAAAGAACACTCTTTTTTAAGTACTAAAAGCTATTGTAATAAATGCAATTGTAGTTTTATCATAAAAGATAAAGATAAAATTAAAAATATTTATCATCAACTAGGACATAAGTTCTCTAATAAAAACAATCATATACTTTGTCCAGAATGTTGTTTTTTAAATTATACAATTTCAAAATGCAAAGAAATGCAATCATATGAAATAATCAAAACAAACACAAAACAAGAGCTTCAAGAGTTCACAAAAGAAAAAGTTTATAATATTAAAGAAAAATATAAAACATTTGAAGAAAAGTTTTTTTTAAAGTTTGTTAAACAACTTCTTAAACTTATTACAGTATTTGATAGAATTGATTTAAAGGATCCAATTAATGAAGAATCTTTAAAATCTACGCAAATGAAATTTTTTGGGACCCTTACATTGAAATGTTCTCGTTGTAAAGGTTCTGAAATTAAAATTCATAATGATCATTTAAAAAATCCAGAGGTTCAAAATTTTTTTGGTTTAAATTTTCATTGGTGTGAAAATCCCATTAAAATTTGTCCTGGAAATATTAAAGGTAATACGTTTTCTTATTATTTTTTATGTCCAAAATGTAAATTAAGAGGAAAAACTAAAGAATTGTTTTAATAATAGTTATTTTTAAATACTACTAAAATAATTTAACATTTTTAATTATTTATTCATGTAAGCTTCTAAAATTAGTATTCTATCATTTTTTAATATTTCAAAGAACTTAGTTGCAATTTCAAATTCTTTTTGAGTAATATCAATTAGCAATTTAATGTTTTTATTATTTATACTTTTTATTTTAATTTTTGCTTTATTTATAAAATTCTTAAACTCAGAAATTTTTTTCATAGCCTTGATATAATCAGCCATATTTCCAATAACTTTTTTCCATTTGATATCATTGGTTACCATTTCTTTAATTTTATTACCTATTTTATTGTTTTGAGTATTTTTTCTTTCTTCCAATATAATAGATAATAAATCTTTAAATTCCATAATAAATACTATTGTTGAAAAAATACATTCAGAAATATCTAAAAAATAATTTTTATCACTTTGAAAAATTTCAACCATTTGTTTTATTGCTTTACCATTTGGGTCTGATTTTTTATACTTTTCAAATAATTTTTTATATTCTAAAAATTTAAATTTTATTTCTTTATAATCTTTCTTCATATTTATAGATAATTTATTTTGTTTTTTTATTTCATCATATCCTAATTTCAAGGGTTTTATAATCTCTTTTTCAAACATAGAAAGAGCCATTTCAATGATTCCAATAAATTTTGTTTGTTGTTTTTTATTTCCTATCAATGGATTTAAAATATGATTTTTTAATTCTGTATTTTTTAAAATATCCAAATAACAATTAATTAAATTACTAGATGAAAGAATTGTATTATTAATATCATTATTAAAAGAATTTTTCGTTTTATTATTTTTATTAATTGTTAATTTCGTAGCTTCAAATATATTATTAAAGTTATTCTTTAAGTTATCATCAATAAAATTATCCCAAGAACTTTCATCATTATCTTCAAAACCCATTATATCAGATAAATAATTCTCAATATTTGCAGATTTGCCAATTGAAGAATCTTTATTCTTTTTTGTTTTATTTGACTTTATATTCTTCAATTCTCTACAAAATTCTTTTATTATTTGGAATGCATTTTGATTAGAATTATCATTATTATTTCTTATTTTAGCAATATTAAGTTTTTCAAAATTTTGTTTTACTTGTTTCTTAAAAGTATTTAATTTTACCAAATCTTTTTTTAATATTATTAATTCAGTTTTTTCTTTATAATTTTTATTTGCTTTAGTTTCTAATTCCTTTATTCTTTTATTTATTACTTTGACAATATACTCATTCTCAGCATCTTCTAAAGCAGTAAATAATTGATTATTAATGTTACCTGCTTCTCTTTTTTTCAATAATAAACTATCAGCATTCCTTTTATTATTTTTTCTGTTTCTTTTACATGAAAAAAATAATAAAAATAAAATAATAAAGACTTTTAAATAATTTAATATTTTCATATTTATCAAAAATTATTCAGAACCAAATCAATAAGCTCAAGGATCAAATAAATTTAATTATAATATTATAAATTATATCCACAATATTATATTATTATTATAATTTATAAATTACGAAATTAATATATAAATAAATTATACTTAGTTTAAAATAATATAACAAATAGTATTTTTACTTAAAAAGATATATTTAATTCCAAATAAACTAATATAGAAGTTACATATACTATTATTTAGTTATTAAGGCATCTAAAAATGATTTAATAACTTATTTTGATCAATAAGTTAAAACTATACTACTTCCATTTGAAGAATATCTGATAATCGGTCTTTTCTGTATGAAAATAACCGGTTTTAGATACATCTTGATATACGTCGAGTATAGTATATTATTTATGATATATTTAATTTTAAAAAACATTTGCTTGTTTATTATAAAAAAAAATGGTAAATAGCATATTGGTGTATTTTTAGATACCATATTTTTTTAAAAAATTTTTATAAAACTAAAATATAAATTATGGAAGAGAGAAAAGAAAAAGAATTTGGATTTTTGAGAAATATTTTTTTCCCAATTTACAAATATGAGCTAAATAAATTTGTTCCTCTAGCTCTATTATTCTTATGTATTTGTTATAATTATTCTATACTTAGATCTTCAAAAGATATATTCGTATTGAAAAATAGTGATACTACAGCAATTTATTACTTAAAGTCTTTTGGGGTTACACCCGTTATTTTTATTGTTACATTTATATATTCATTTATAAGTACAAGGATGGGTAGAGATGGCAGATTCAATTCTATTATAATTTACTTTTTATGTTTTTTCTTTATCTATCTGGTTTTTATATTGCCCAATGTAGAAAAATTAAAATTAACGAATTTTGGTGCAATTATGAACTCTAAATTTCCAAGATTTAAAGGATTATGGGCTATAATAACAAATTGGCATACCTCTTTATTTTATATTCATTCAGATATGTGGGGAACATATGCAATGCAGATATTATTTTGGACTTTTGCAAACGAAATTGTAAACTTTAAACAAGCAAAAAGATTTTTTGGACTTTTAATAGTATTAGCAAATGTAGGTGCTTTTATAGCAGGTGCATCACTTAAATTTTTTTTAAAAGGCAATCCTAATCTCATTTTATTATCTATTTTTTCTGTTGGAATATTAGCTTTAATAGTTTATAACTACCTATCTAAAAAGATTTCAATTAATCCTAATGATTATCAAATTGAAGAGAATAAAAAGCCTAAAAAGAAAAAAATAAAATTAGGATTTAAAGACTCTTTAAAATATATAGCTAAATCTAAATATTTAATGCTTATAGCGTCGTTGGTATTATGCTATAATGTATCAATAGCATTATTTGAATCAGTTCAAAAAGATAGACTTAAAGCTTACTGTGCTGGAAATGAAGAATTATTTGCAGATATTTATGGTAATCAACTTATTGGAGTAGCATTTATTACAATAGTACTTTTATTTTTCTTATCTCCATGGATTAGAAAAAAAAGCTGGAGTATTATGGCAGCAATAACACCTATTGTATTTGGTTTTGGAGTAATGTTGTTCTTTTCATTTATCTTTTTTGGAGATTTCATTAAAGATATGTTTCAACAAATCTCTTCAATTAATTTAGATACACTTAAATGGTCAATGATTATTGGTACTTCAAATGTAGTATTTATTAAGGGAGCTAAATATGCTTTTTTTGATCAAAGTAAAGAAATGTCCTATGCTCCTCTGGATGAACAATCAAGAGTTGTTGGTAAAGCTGCAGTAGATGGTATTGGCAGTAGATTGGGGAAAAGTTTGGGATCTATATTAGTTACTTTTATTTTTATACAATTGCCAGGAACTGGAGGAACTATATTTGGTGCTAAAGGGTATATTGCTGTATCTATACTTATTGTTTTAGTTATTTGGTTAATTTCAGTATTTAATTTGGGTATTAGATTTAAAAAACTTACTCAAAATGAAAATGAGTCAAATAATTAAATTGTTTTGATTTTTATTTTAAATTTAAAATAAGCCTAATAATTTATTCCATTTGATGCTCTGGTAAATTATTAGGCTTTATTATTTAAAGAAATTTTAACTTTTAATAACCAATGTAAATATTATTAAATATTCTTTTAATTAATACATATACTACTTCCATTTGAAGAATATCTGATAATCGGTCTTTTCTGTATGAAAATAATCGGTTTTAGATACATCTTGATATACGTCGAGTATATTAAATTTAATTTTTTGCATATTTTGGTTATAGTGTTTAAATTTGACCTTATGAGTATTTATATTTTTTTTAATAAATTTAATTTAAAGATTGTAAATGTTAACTTAAAATGATAGATATTTAGAATATGAGTGATAAAAAATCAAAAGATAAAGATTTTGGTTTACCTAGTTTATCTAAAACTAAATTTAAACCAATTAATAGAAATATTATTAATTCTAAAACAAATAGAAATAATAGTAATAAGAGAATGTTTAGAGGTTTAATATTTAGTATTTTACTACTTTTAATGTTATCTCTTGGGGTTTTTCTATTTATTTGGATAAAAAATAGAAAAATTGATGAAACAGATTTAGAGGATATAGAAGAAGATTCTACTTCTTTATTTGAGGATAAGGAAGATCTAAAACAAAAAAGAGATGAATCAATTGAAGAAGTGGATCAAACTGATACATTTGAAGAAAAAGATTCTGAATTGTCCTCTAAAACTCAAAATGAAGATAATAAAAACAAACAGTTTGAAAAGGAAACAATAAATTCTGAAGTTCAAGAAGAAAATTCTAATCATAAAGAAATAGAAGAACCAATTTCTGAAAAGCCTAAAACTGGATTAATTACTAAAATAAAGCAACCTCAAAATACCTATTTTATTATTATTTCAAGTTCAATAGATGAAGATCTAGCAAATGATTATGCAAAGAAACTGGCTAAAAAAGGAGACAATGTATTTGTTCTTTATCCTAAAAAAGATAGCCTTTATCACAGAGTAGCAATTTCAAAATTTGATACAAGGCAAGATGCTAATAGTTATTTAAAGGAAGCTAAAAAAAGATTTGCTGGAAATGCATGGATTATGAAATATTGATTTAGTCAAATTATACTTAAATTTTTTTTTAATTTTTAATCAACTTGAATAACGATAATTTAATTTCTTTCTTAAAATTTGCTATATTAAATAAGTTGTTAAAATCGAGAATTTTTCAAAATTATATTTTAATTTTATAATCAATAATTATTGAAATAATTAAAATACTTATTAAATTAAAAACTATGAAATCATATTTAACAAAAATAATATCAACAATAGGAATAAATGAAAGTCTCGGAAAAATACCTATTTTAAATTTATTAATAAAGGGAGGATGGATAATGTTGCCAATAATATTCCTTTCTTTAATAGCAATTTATATTATTATCTATAAGTTAATTGAATTTGCAAATACTACAAAATACTCAGATCAATGGCTTAAAAATTTAAAAAATGCCTTAATTGAAGGAGATCGAGATAAAGCAAAACAGCTGTGTAAACAACGGAAAAGTGCTTCACTTTCAAAAGTTATTATTAGAGTATTAAAAAGAAGTACAATAGATAAGAATATTAAAAATATAGAAGGAATGGTTGAATCTATTGGAAAAGACGAAATATATAAATTAGAAAATAAAGTCTCAACTTTGGGCGTAATTTCTGGTTCTGCACCAATGATGGGATTTTTAGGAACAGTAACTGGTCTAATTCAATCCTTTGTTAAAATTTCACAATCTAAATCTCAAATTAATCCTGCTATTATTTCTGGTGGAATTTATGAAGCAATGCTAACAACAGCAGCGGGATTAGCTGTTGGTATAATTGCTTATTTAGGATATAATTATATGATTATGAGAATCACTAAAGTTACTCATGAGTTAGAATATAGACTTTCTGATATTATGGATCCTATTAAAGAATGTATAAAAAAGAATAAATAAGATTAATTATATTGAATCAAATGGATAAACTTAATTTAAAATCTGAAAGAAAAATTGATGTACATTTTAGTATGTCTTCAATGACAGATATTGTATTTCTATTGCTTATATTTTTTATGATTACATCTTCTTTTGATAATATCGAAGGTTTAAATCTTGATTTACCAAAAAGCAGTCATTCAAAAGAGATATCCGAAGATATTAAAATTATCATTACTAGTAATAAAGAATATATTATTGATAACAAAAAAGTTATTTTATCAGAACTCAAAGGAATTTTAGAAACTAAGATTATCAATAAGGCTTCAATACCTAAAATTTTGATAGAGTCAGATAAAAATGCATTGGTAGATAATATTGTAGAATTAGCAAATTTAGCTAAATCAATCTCAGCTGAATCTGTAATTTCTTTAGCAACAAGACAATGATGGAAAAAAAATCTTTTATTTCAGGAATTTCATCCTTAATAATACATTCATTGTTTTTCTTTGTATTAAGTATTTTTACAATTTTTAAAAGTAAATTAGGTTCTGGTGGACAAAAAAGTCCTATTAAGATTGAATTATCTTTTAGTCCTTCCATTTTTAAAACAAAACAAAATATTAACTCAAAAAAAATTGATTTAAAAGCCAAAAATAAAAAAATTGATAAAAAAATAATTGAAAGCAAAAGTAAGAAACAAAATAAAAGTCTAACAAAAGTTAAGTCTAAAACTAAAATTTTGAAAAAAGAAAAGATTAAGAAAAAACAAATTGAAGCTACAAAACAAACTAAAAAAATCAAAAACAATCCTTCTAAGAAAAATCAAAATCAACAAAAGAATGATAATGAGAAAGAGTCTAAAACAATAGATAGAAGATCTATATATAATAACAATAATATATCAAGTAATGGAGGAGCAATGTTGGAAATGGAAGGATGGACATGGGATAATATACCAAAACCTAATGATAATACCGAAGAAATAGGCAAAGTTGTTTTTCAAATTACAATTAATAATTATGGAGAAATTATTAACATCAAAACACTAGAAAGAACAATAAGCTTAAAAGTAGAAGCTATATATAGAGAAGCATTAGAAATGATAACTTTTAGTAGAATTTCAAATAAAGATTCAAAAGGTAATTGTACTGGTAAAGTTACTTTTTATATTAGATATAAATAATAGTTTTTTTGGCATTGCTAATTTAGCAGAGACAGATCTTTGTTTCTTTTCAACATTAATAATCTAATAGAATGTTCAAGCATTTTTACACATTTACTATAGCATTTTGTTTTTCTTCGCATTCTAGCTAAATAATGACGAAATAG
>JAAGZN010000866.1 GCA_024206165.1 Bacteroidota bacterium | reverse complement strand
GAATTGACTTATTATTCGATAGGTATGTTTTTGGTATATTTTGTGTTTTTATAAGCTGACTACTTCTTTTGTGATATATACATGAATTTAAATTGTAACTTTTAACTATAGTTTTGTTTGCTTACAAACACTATTTATAAAATATATGAATCCTTTAAATCTCCATCATGGTCAGAACCTGCTAAAATCAGACAATTTTATGGTGATTCATGCAGTCAACATGATAATGATGTCTTATGTACAAAAAAAATATGAATATGAATATTCAAGCACTCCTGAAAAGGTAAAAGAAATATTAACATTGTTAGATAAAAAAGAAATAAAAAATAGCATGTTTCAAGGACAAGATTTTACTGATTTTTTTCAATGTGCGATGGCTATTAAAAATGAATCTAAAATATTAAAAAATAAATATATATATAATTTTACTGATAATAGTAACTTTTATTACTTCAGTAAAAATAAAGAACTAACATTAAATAAATTTATTAACAATTATAAAAGACTTATTTTTAAAGAAAATTTAAATTATTTAATTAAAGATATTATTAATTTCATTAAAATAAACATTAAAAATGAAGATTTATATTTTTGTAATTATTACAATAATATCGTTAATGTGGAAAATAAGTTCAAACAGAATATAAAAGAAAATCATCAAGAACCTATTGATAAATCAAAAACAATATTCACACTTATTTTAAAATTAAAACAACAATTATTAAAAAATATTAATGAGATTGTTACTAAAGAAGATTATTTAAATAATAACAAAGATATCAATATTGAATTTTTAAAAGAATTATATGTTCAAATTCCAAAATGCTTAAATAATATAAAAGATTTAAAACAATCTTATAAAGATTCAAAAAGTAAGAATACATCAAAATCTCTTTCAAAATTTAGTGAAAAAAATGAATCTAAAGTTTTAGGGAGCCAAATATATATCAATATTAAACAATCTTTTAAAGACATTAGAAAAGAAGAATTGGCAAATGAAATATTTATAAATACTTTAGATAAACTCAATGAAGATTTAAAAAAATTGGAAAAAAGTATAATGTCATTGATATCTTATGTTTCTAATTAAAAAATTTTTATTTTTTGATTAGAAATTTAATTGAATTTAAAAAAAATTTAATTAATGATATAAGTTATTTCAACAAAATTTATTAATACAATTCTTATAATCTAATATTCCTTTTTTTAATAGTTTATTATTCAAATTATAAACTATTTGATCAATCATGAATGATGATAAAAAAGCATTACCACAATCTGTTTTTTTATCATTATTTCCTATACTAAAATAAATAATTAATGAAATTATGTCTTTATGTAAATTTAAATTATATTGACCTAAATATTTATTTGTTAAAATATTGATACTTTTATATTTTAAAATTCCTGGATTATAGTTTATGATATAATTTGATATTATTTCTAAAATTTTTTGTCTGCCTATTAAAATTTTTCCTTTATTAGCTTTATCATAAATTTTTGAAAACAATTTACCAAAAAGCTTATTCTTGCTTTGATTAGCAACAAATATTGGGATACAAGTTTTATATAAAAAGAATTTGAAAGATTTATAATTACCTTTATAACATAAATTTTCAATAATTGGAGATAAAAAATTTTCTTTTTTATCTTCTTTAGTTGGATTATAATACTTATAATTTGATGGAATATACCACCTATTATTTAAACAAAATTTTATCATATTAAAATTATCCTTTTCTATAGCTCCATAAAAGAGAGAAGTTTTATAAGTTGATAAATTATTTAAATTAAAATTTATTAATATAAATTTAGATAGATCAAAATTATTATTTTCAATTGCTTCATATAGAATATTATATAATGTATTTAATTTATTAGTATTTTTTTTATAATATTGAATAAAACTATTTTTATCTAAGCCATATTTAAAAAAGAGATTCAAAAAGTGATATTTATTTTCAAATAAATTTAAAACTATTTCAACTATAGGCAATTTTTTATAAACTAAATTTGGGTTTGCGCCTCTTTCAAAAAGCTTTTCTATAGAGTTTAAACATTCTTGTTCTGAATATATAAAATCTTCACTTAAGCACACCAAATTGATTAAAGTTTTATTCATATACTTTAATTGATTTATATTATTTTCTTCAATATATATTGCTTTATGCAACCTTTTTTTAGAAAATTTCAAACAAGAAGTTGAACTGACTATAGTAAAAAAAATAAATATTTTTATTAATCTATCATACATAAATAAAAAAACTTATAATATAAAAAATAATTAACTAATTATAGACAATGCATTTTGATTTTTAAATATAATATATAAATTTGGGGAAAAGATATATGCTTATTGCAAATATCGAATTAAAAAAATTCAATATCTTTATTAAAATAGAATTAAAAATTTGAAATGGGAATTGAATCTTGTTAAAATATATAAAAGTCAGATTTTTAAATATTAAAATTAAATAAAATGTTCTTAAATATTGGAGATCTATATGATCTAAAATTCAAGCAACCTGAAAATCCTTTAGCTTATATTTTATTAGTTGAAGATCATGAATTAGGTATAAAGATCAGATCTTGCAGGTTAGCAAAAATGGGGTTTAATGTTGATATTGCAACAAACGGCGAAGAAGCTGTTTCAAAAGTCAAAGAAAATCCTAACAAATATGATGTCATATTAATGAATTATATCATGCCCATGATGAATGGAATTCAAGCAACAAGAATCATTAGAAAACAATTGGGTTTTAAAAAAATTATAATTGGATATTCAGCTGGCTATTTTGGTGATCCCTTTTATTATGATGCAGGAAAAAAAGCAGGCATGACAAATTGTGTGGATGCTGAAGAAATGGTGGTAATCAATGAATTAGTTAGATGGCTTTATATTGAACCTGAAAAGCGAAAACAAAGAGAAAAAGAAAGACAAATTCAGAAATCGAAAAGTTGGTTCCAAAGATTAAAAGAAATGTTTGTCTAACATTTTGGCATTGCTAATTTAGCAGAGACAGATCTTTGTTTCTTTTCAACATTAATAATCTAATAGAATGTTCAAGCATTTTTACACATTTACTATAGCATTTTGTTTTTCTTCGCATTCTAGCTAAATAATGACGAAATAG
>JAAGZN010000865.1 GCA_024206165.1 Bacteroidota bacterium | reverse complement strand
GAGAGGAGATTGGCCAATGTGTGATATACCAAAATGACCGTCTTGCTACAGCGACCCAGGAAATAAAAAAAAATGTCAAAAAATCCACAAATCGTATTTGTAAAAATTACAAATACACACAAATACACACACATACCCACAAATACACATGATCGAGAGGAGATTGGCCAATGTGTGATATACCAAAATGACCTTCATGCTACAGCGACCCAGGAAATAAAAAAAATGCCAAGAAATCCACAAATTGTATTTGTAAAAATAACAAATACACACAAATACTCACAAATACACATGATCAGGATGAGATTGGCCCAAGTGTGATATATCAACATGGCCGTCTTGTTACAGCGACCCAGGAAATCCCAAAAACCGCGGTCCACCCCAGTCCACGGTCCACCCCAGTACACAGTCCACCCCAATCCACGGTCCACCCCAGTCCACGGTCCACCCCAGTCCACGGTCCACCCCAGTCCACGGTCCACCACAGTCCACGGTCCACCCCAGTCAACGGTCCACCCCAGTCCACTGTCCGCCCGTCCACGGTCAGATTTTTTG
>JAAGZN010000864.1 GCA_024206165.1 Bacteroidota bacterium | reverse complement strand
CTATTTCGTCATTATTTAGCTAGAATGCGAAGAAAAACAAAATGCTATAGTAAATGTGTAAAAATGCTTGAACATTCTATTAGATTATTAATGTTGAAAAGAAACAAAGATCTGTCTCTGCTAAATTAGCAATGCCAAAATTTTTAATTCTTAAATTAGAAAATGATTTGAGTTGATAAATTTAAAAATATAAATTAATAAACAAATTAAGATCATCAAACCACAAATATACATTTTTTTTAGCATAAATTTTGAATATTTAGAATTTAGATGTTAATTTCGTACAATAAGAAATAAACTAAATTGCGGATGTGGCGGAATTGGTAGACGCACTAGACTTAGAATCTAGCGCCTTCGGGCGTGGGGGTTCGACTCCCTCCATCCGCACAATTTTTTAATTATTGTCTTTGTGAATCTCCATTTTATTTTTTAAATACTTCTGCCTTTCTTTTGCTTTTTCAAGTTCTTTTTTATTTAATTTTAACTTTTAGCTGCTTTATTATCCCTTAAGAGTTGTCTTTTTGTAGTTTAATTTTTGAATATTCTTTCTTATAAATTTCTTCGCATTTGGTGATAAAAGGATTAACCATTTTTTCATATTCATCTATATATTTCTTATGCTCTGGATTAAAAGCGCTTTGAAATAGGTTAAATGGGTACAGTCCATAAAAGTGTGTCTAAAAGAGTTTTTCATAAATTCATATTTGCCTAAATTTATCCTCATATCTAAATTCATAAATAGGATATTTATAAGCTCCTTCTTCCAGTTCCATTCCTTTGTAACCTATTAAGAACAGAGCTGATTCTGGACTTGGAAATGAATTCCTTATTTTTGTCGTTCGTCTTACACTTTTATTAAAGCGCTCTATCCAATTTGTTGTATAAATCATTCTTCGTATTATTCGTTCATATTTATAATATGTAAAATAACTTTCTAAGTCCTTTTTTTGATGTATTCTTTTTAACGATGGATATTTATTTTCCCAAGTTGATAAATAATTTTTTAATTCTCTTACTTTTTCGAATACTTTTTTATTTTCCTCTGGATTAAATAGTTTTTTTAATCCTTCACAAAAGATTTTCCTATCTTTTATTCTTATTTCTTTTGATATATTTTTCTGCAAATGTAATATGCATTTCTGATGGTCACTTTCTGGATATATTGTTTTTATTGTTTCTTCTAGTCCTTTTAAATCATCGCTTACAAATATATTTACT
>JAAGZN010000863.1 GCA_024206165.1 Bacteroidota bacterium | reverse complement strand
CTATTTCGTCATTATTTAGCTAGAATGCGAAGAAAAACAAAATGCTATAGTAAATGTGTAAAAATGCTTGAACATTCTATTAGATTATTAATGTTGAAAAGAAACAAAGATCTGTCTCTGCTAAATTAGCAATGCCGATTTTTTAGAACAAAGTTTTATGCTTTTTTAAATTGTTATAGCAGCAGCAAACTTAACACCAAATGCCCATCTTTTTTTTGTTGAGAAAAAAATGAAAAATTTTTAAACTAATATTTTACCTTCTTGACATTTAATGATTCTCCTAGGATATTTTTCTACAAATTGATAATTATGGGTAGCCATTAAGACGGCAGTGCCCATTTTATTAATTTCAAAAAATAAAGATAATACTTCTTCACCCACTTCTGGATCAAGATTTCCGGTAGGTTCATCGGCTAAAAGAATAAGAGGATCATTTAATAAAGCTCTGGCAATAACTATTCTCTGCTGTTCTCCACCAGATAATTGATGTGGCATCTTTTTTAAAGACCAATCCATTCCTACTTTCATTAAAACTTCAGAAATCCTATGTCTTATAGATATTTTATCATCCCAGCCAGTAGCTTTTAAAACAAATAATAAGTTTTCTTCTACAGATCTATCAGTTAACAATTGAAAATCTTGAAAAATAATACCCAATCTTCTCCTCAAATTTGGGATTTCTTCATAAGTAAGTTCTCTTAAATCAAAATCGGTAACATAACCTTCACCATGTTTTAATTGAATATCAGCATAAATTGTTTTTAATAAAGAACTCTTACCACTTCCGGTCTTACCAATTAAAAAACAAAATTCTCCTTGAAAGATATTAAAAGTAATATTTTCTAAAATAAAGTTATCTCCTTGACATATTGAAGCGTTTTTGATTTGTATGATAGGTGTGTTATTCTTTAACATAAAAGACTGTAATTTAAATAAAATGAAAATAGATATTATAAAGCTTTAAAAATATGCTAAATATTAAGTCTTAATTAAAATATTTTTCTTGCTCAGGTTTAACTTCTAAATTATGGTAAACTTTTTGAACATCATTATTTTCTTCTAAAGCATCAACTAATTTAAATACTCTTTGCACTGCATTATCATCTAAAGAAATTGTCGAATTAGGAAAATAACTTAATTCAGAGGAAATAGGTTCAATATTAAGAATTTCTAATTGTTTTTGAATATTACCAAGTTCATTTAAAGGACAAATAATATAAAAATTTTCATCATCACTTTCAATTTCTGAAGCTCCGGCATCAATAATCTCTAAAGTAAAGTCATCAATATCAGGAATATCGGCTTTATTAATTATAAATGTACCTTTTCTTTCAAAAAGATGAGAAATAGAGCCATTTTTGCCAAGATTACCATTATATTTAGAAAAGATAGATCTAACTGAAGAGACCGTTCTATTAATATTATCGGTCATACATTCAACAAATATCGCAATACCCCCAGAAGCATAACCTTCATAAGTTACAGCAATATAATTAGCAGAATCAGATCCTGATGCTTTCTTAATAGCTCTTTCAATGGTATCTTTAGGAACATTGGCACCCTTTGCATTTTGTATAGCAAGCCTTAACTTTGAATTTATATTTTGATCATCTCCCTTTTCTTTAACAGCAACGGTAATCTCTTTGATTAATTTAGTATATAATTTTCCTCTTTTAGCATCATTAGCGCCCTTGCGGTGTTTTATATTTGCCCATTTACTATGTCCTGCCATTATCTAACTTTTTAAAATATTCATCAATAACATAACCAATAGATAAATAAGATCGTGATAAGATGCTATCAAGTCTACAAGGAGAAATCCAAGCAACTTTTGTAATACCTTCTTCGATTTGAGGCTTCATATTGTCATCATTAACACTTAACATATTAAACCAAATGACATGTTTAAAAAAAATTTTACCTTTGATCATATAAGTATACCATGTTGAGCATAAATCATCAATTATTTCAGTAGAAACATTACATTCTTCTTTTATTTCTCTAATAGCAGCTTCTTCAAAGGTTTCATTTTTTTCTAATTTCCCTTTTGGGAGTTCCCATTTGCCTGCTCTATGAACCATTAAGATATCTTTATTTTTAATAACTACTCCACCTGCTGCATTTACAATTGCATATTTATCTTTGATATAAGACATCAATAGGGCCATATTTTGAATCAAGAAAGTTATTCTTTCCAGCTTATGATTACCTTTTATCATGATTATTCTTATCCAATTAGAAAAGTTAGACTGATCTGCTTTTATAAGAACTTTACCTTTTATTTTACTAAAACCTATGTTATCAATCTTACCTTCCAAAAAATAATCAAAAGATTCGATATGTCTTAGGTCTTCATCAGAAGATATTTCTATAGGTATATTTCTTACAAAAAAAAGTCTCATTTCAATAAATTTCCTCGTTCACTCAGGTATTGATCATAAAAGAGACTAATTATCTTAAGTTGAATTAAATAAAATTTCATATAATTTTTAAATCAAGAAATTTATTTACAAAAAAGATCTTTTGCCATATTAAGAATCATAGATCTTTTTGACTATTTCTGATATTACACAACCTAAATTAATTACTTTATTTTTATTAATCTATAACAAAAATAATTACTGCCTCATAAAATAATATAAACAATGATATCAAGATACATATAAACTTAGTCATATATTTCTCTTGAAATAAAAAAGTTTGTTAAATAATTTATTAATTTTGAATATTCAATTATACTACTTCCATTTGAAGAATATCTGACAATCGGTCTTTTATGTATAAAAATAACCGGTTTTAGATACATCTTGATATACATCTAGTATACTTGCTAACTTTTAAAAACTCCCATATTACTAAATTTATTAATTTTTTGTTCAATTCTTTTAGTAGGGGTTATTTTTTTTAAGCATTCTAAATCTTTTAAAATTATATTTTTAACTCTATCAGCTATTTCAGGAATGTTTCTATGTGCTCCCCCCAAAGGTTCTTTGATTATTTCATCAATAAGCTTATTTTTTAACATTTCTTTAGCTGTTAAATTAAGATTTGAAGCAGCTTGTTCTTTATAGTTCCAAGTTTTCCATAATATTGCTGAACAAGATTCCGGTGAAATTACTGAATACCATGTATTTTCTAACATATATGTTTTATCACCAATTCCTAATCCTAAAGCACCTCCAGAAGCTCCTTCTCCAATAATAATTACTAAAATAGGCACTTTTATACTAAACATATTTTGAATATTCATAGCTATAGCTCTCCCTTGTCCTCTTTCTTCGGCTTCTATTCCGGGATAAGCTCCTGGGGTATCTATGAAATTTATTATAGGCTTGTTAAATTTTTCAGCTAATTTCATCAATCTTAAAGCTTTCCGATAACCTTCAGGGTTAGGCATACCAAACCTTCTAAACTGTCTTTCTTTTGTAGTCCTACCTTTTTGATGTCCTATAAACATAACAGTTTGATTTTCTAAACTTCCAAAACCTCCAACAATAGCTTTATCTTCACCATGATACCGATCTCCATACAGTTCAATAAAATTTTCGGATATTCTACTTATAAAATCTAAAGTGTATGGTCTGTCAGGATGTCTAGAAAGTTGAACTCTTTGCCAAGGGGTTAAACTAGAAAAAACTTCTTCTTGTAAAGTCTTTATTTCTTTTTCTAATTTTTCAATTGCATTTGTTAAGCCAGGTCTCTGCTTTCCTTCAATTGCTTCCTTTCTTAATAAAATAAGTTTATCCTCTAATAGAGCTATTGGCTTCTCAAATTCTAATAGCATACTTTATCTAACTTCAAAACTATTAACTAATCATAAATGAAATATATAATTAAAGTTAATAACAAACCTTATTCTAGTCTAGCTGCACTAGAAAAAAATTAAAAGATTATTAATAAATTACAAAATTTGTCAATTTTTAATCTTTGTAACAAACTTTTTTATAGTTGCAAATATACAAAAATGAATTCAATATAGTATAGATTACTAAAAACTATTTATAATTTATTTAGATATATAATATGAAGTGATATCCTCAATGGAATTAAAATAATTTATGGGATCCAAATTTTATCCATCATACTTCGCAACTTAGCTTCCTCTTTATATGAGGCAATCAAAGCTTCTTTTTCTGTCTGCGCACCATACATCTCTGCAATCGTGTCATCTTTTGGGTTCTCAATTTTTCTTAAGACATAATCAAATAATCTTTCTTTAAAAGCAGTACTAAATTTCTTATGATTAGATGTATTGATATCATTTCGCCATAAAGCTCCCGGGGTTTTATCTAAGTAATCCATCAGTTCTTTAAAATCGAAGACTGCGACATTCTTTTTCAATTTAGTGTCAAAAAGATATTGAGGTAAAACTAATTTTATAGATAAAGGATTAAAAGACCATTCTGATCTTCTTCCATGAAATAATAATTCTTCTTCTAACTCTAATATTGTAACCTGACAAGGGAAAAAATATTCATTTTTCTGTTGTTTTGTAATATTTTTCTTTTTTGGTTCTTCTCCCCAAGAATCTTCATCTTCTTCAAGACTTTGTGATGAAATTGGCACAAGAAGCTTTCTCTTAAATTGTTCTTTAGTCATTCTCTTTTTCTTAGTAAAATCAGTGAATGGCCTCAATAATCCTTTTTCAACACCTGCTATTATAAATTTTACCATTTCATAGTTTCTATAATAAAAGCCTTCATTTGTTGGCTCTTTTAAGTTAATTTCTTTCCATAATTTTCTTCTAAACTTGATGTCTTGCTCATCAAAAGTCTTATAATTAATCTCTCTTTTTTCATCCTCCTCATCATCATCATCATCATAACCTTCTTCTGCTTCTTTTTTAGCTATTGGATTAGCAATAGGATTGTTACTTTCAGCAGATAAACATAAAAAAGTCGAATTAAAAGATAAAAATATCAGCAATATGAAATATCTTATATTAATCTTTTTAAAAAAATTAATCATGAATAAGTTTTGGTATATATGAAATATAAATTTTAAATACATAATCTTTTAATCTAATAGTCTTCAACTTCAAATATTTAATTCAAAGGGATCGTTTTAATTACAGTTCCAAGTTTTACTTTTTCAGGTTCCCCAAATGTTGTTTTCCTCAAAACTTCTTTTATTTCAACCACAATTCTATCTCCAGGCTTAGCTAAAGCTGCTAATTCACTTATATTAACATTTCTAGAATTGATAGGAATAATCTTTCTTGCTCTACTTCCATAAGCCAAAATGATATTGCCTTTGCTTACTTTATAAATCGACTCATTTGGCAACATTTCTTTAAAGTTTTCATTAGGAATTACAAAAATTTTAAGGATTCTAGGAACATTACCTGCTGGAATACCTTTTTTCTCATCTATGACTTTACCTTGAGCGGTACTAATTCCTATACCAGGTTTTGGAACATTTCTTACTTTAAAAATTTCGGTACCTAAAAGAACTTTGCCCTGATAAACCGATATTGAAACATTCTTTTCCATAGGTATAACTTCAATTTTACCTCCTCCTTTATTAATAACTTTAGCTCCTTTAGCTACAAATCTTGGATTATAAGATTTGCCCAATGCAGGAACTAGCAGATTTAAAGGATTTCTACATTTATTATATAATCTTGCTACAGTACCTGATTCTACTCTTATAACAGGTTTAGCTACAAAATAAGTAAATGCTTTAGAAACAATTCTAGGCTGCCCTCTTTGATTTTTGATTTCTATATCAACATTCATTACTCTTTTCTCAGGTTGAGAATCTTTTGCTTTTTTAGAAGACTTTACTAAAAAGTTAACTATGCCTTTACCTTCTTTAACAGGAATACTAGCTCCATTTACCTTCATTTTAATATCAGTTGAAGATGAAGAAGCCGCTGCCACTACTTCTGCTTCAAATCTATCTCCAGAAGCAACCAAGTTAGATCTAGGAATCACTACCGGCACAATAGTATCCATTTTATAATCTTCTGCTCCAAGATTTCGAGATAAAGATAACAATGCATCTGCTTCTTTAAGAGCAACTTCTGATGCAAATTGACTTAAAGTAGCTAAAGCAGAAGCCAAAGGAGTCTTGTAAAAATTAAGATTAACAAAATCCTTTCTTCCTTGATTTGGACTGTTTTTCAAAAATTGTATATCTCTAGCATCTAAAGCTATTTTATTATACATTTTACCTGTTTCTGTAGAAATAAATTTAATATATGAATTTAATATTTTTTTCAATTTGATTCCTTCTCCATGATTTACCATTAAACTTGTTACCACGATATCATTTTTAAATCCTTTTAATCCTTTTTTGCCTATTTTTCCTCCTTTGTTACCTGCTTTCTTTAATAATTTAAGTTTGAGGCCTTCTATATGATTTACTATCTTTTCTGTTTTTTCTCTGATTCTCATTATTTTATCCAAAATCTCTTCATCAGCTTCTCTATTACCAGAATCTTTAACTATTCTAGTAACTCTATTTAAAATTTCATTATTAGCTAATAATCTATCTTTAGTAGATTTTTCTATATTACCATTTAATAAAATGAATTTTTCTAGTGTGGCACTACTTACCTGCAAAGCTAACATTGCAGTTAGTACCAAATACATCATATTGATTAGTCTTTGTCTCGGAGATTCTTTTGCTGATGCCATTTAGAATATATTTTTTAGATCTATAAAATTAAAGGAAATTTAATTAACCTCTTAAAGCATTTAATGTATTATCATAAATATCATTTAAAGCTGCTATCTTTTCTCTTAATTTTTCTAATTCCAGCCTAAATTCTTCTGCTTGATTACTTGCTTTTTGCATTTCTTCGAGAGTTTTTGCTCCACTAGCAAATAATTTATTACTCGATTCTAATCTTGAATTTAAACCTTTAGCTTCTTGAGAATAAGCAGCATTTAATGTTTTCAAAGTTTTAGCTAATTCCGACATTTCTTTTTCATACGCTTTACTTCCAGCACCCCCAACAGCACCTGAAGCATTTCTCATTCCTAAGGGGCCTTCATAATCTTCGTCCAATTCTGGATATACCTTAGTCCAATCATGTTCTGTTTGCTTTGGCTCAAAAGCACTCAAGAAAAAAATCATAGCTTCTGTTGTCAAACCAACTCCTATCATTAAATTAGCCAATGGCCAGTTCAAAATTTTAAACATAGCACCTGTAATAACAATAGCTGCTCCTATCCCATATACTTTGGGCATTACTTCACCATAAAGAACTGCCTTAAAATCTTTTTTAGTAGAATCTTCCATCTTAAAATTATTTAATAAAAATAATAAATCTTATATATATATTTAAGTTAGCAAATTTTGAATTATATGATCATCAAATATAACATTAACGACTAACTTCAAAGTTGCTTCCCTCAAAAAAATCCATTACACATCTAAAACCAACATCTGCCCATGCTTTATCTTTATGTCTATATTCTCTATATCCACAATAATGTAATATACCATTAAATGATCCACCCATAATTACCTTCATAGGCTCATCATCATTAACATATACTGAATTTAGATCCCATGTATCAACAACATCAGTAGGATATCTAGCATCTTCACACCAATTCCAAACATTACCATTCATATCATATAATCCATATCCATTAGGTCTAAAATATTTCACAGGTGTTGTATAGTTCATACCCGCTTCTGTATAATCTCCGCTTTGCGATTTAAAATTAGCAAGAATATTTCCTTTTGTATCTCTTGCTCCAGGCCCTCCCCAAGGGTATTTACCATTAGGAATTCCTCCGCGTGCTGCCGCTTCAAACTCTATAGATCTCGGTAATCTAAACTCTGGAACTGGTGGCATATCATTTGCTGCTCTATAATTATTCATAAACCTAGTTCGCCATTTACAAAATTCTTTTGCAGCTACCCAAGTGATACCAACAACTGGATAGTTATTAAATGCTATATGGCTATGATAATTTTTTGCAAAAGTTGTATCCATATGATGAGCAAAATCTTTTTCCCATACTCTAGGATTTGGTTTAACAGATTCAATATATTCATGAGTAATTGGATTTTCTTCCTCTTCTTCTTCTTCCTTTTCTCCTTTTTCTCCTTCATTAAGTACTGTGTTTTCTGATTCATTTTCGCTTTCGTTTTCATTTTCATTTTCTTCTTCTTCCTCTTCATCAGGAAAAATTTCTCCTTCTTCATAAAGCTTTGAAATAAATAATCTGTATTGAGCATTTGTTATAGGGGCTGAATCCATTAAAAAAGAACTTACACTGACAACTTTTGTTCTTTTAATTTCTCCAAATGGATCTTCATAATTTGCGTCTCCTCTTGATACTAATCTTGTTGTTGGTACAACTACCATTCCTGCGGGTATTGGAGCAATCCAACTTGATGGAGATAAAGATACACTACCAATATCTCCTTTATAAATATCTCTACTACATTTTGAAAATAGAGCAGAACATATTAAATAAAATATGGATATACAAAAAAACGATCTAAAAATAATTCTCATAATATTATAAAGTCCTTCCCTCAATTTTATTCTAAAAATAGTCTATTAAATTTAATACTCAAAAGTAACTTTTTTAAATTTCAATGAATAACAAAATAACTTTAAAAATTCAAATAAAAAAGCTTACTATTTAAGTTTAAAAAATTATCGCAAAGAATAAAAGTTACTTTCAAAATATACAATATGTTTTCAAATATAAACCTAAAAACCAAGAAATAAAATTAATTTATCGTTTTAAAAAAATTTAATATTTATAAAGTTTTCATTCTAATTTAATATCAAAAAAAATTTACTCAATTTAATAATTTAATTTTGTAAAAAAGTATAAATATAAAATTATAATCAATAATTTATAAAACTGATTTAACTGCTTCCAAAATTCTTTTAATATTTGGTAATACTTCCTCGACTAAAGCAGGAGAAAATGGCAATGGTATATCCAAATTATTAATCTTTTTTATAGGAGCATCTAAATAATCAAAAGCATTTTTTTGGACTTGATAAGCTATTTCAGATGCTATAGATGCTAATGGCCATGCTTCTTCAACGATTACTAATCTATTTGTTTTTTTTACTGATTCTATTATTGTTTCGATATCTAAAGGTCTTATTGTATGCAGATCGATAACTTCTATATCTATATTTTCTTTGGCTAAAATTTCTGAAACTTGCCATACTAATTTCATTACTTTACCAAATGATACTATTGTAATATCTTTACCTGCTTTCTTGATAATTGCTTTACCTATTGGGATTAAATATTCTTCTTCTGAAACTTCTCCTTTATCTCCATACATTTGTTCTGATTCCATAAAAATAACAGGATCATTATCTCTAATAGAAGACTTTAATAATCCTTTTGCATCATGAGGGTTTGAAGGCACAACTACCTTTAATCCCGGACAATTAGCATACCAATTTTCAAAATTTTGTGAATGTTGTGATCCTAAAGAACCTGCGCTTCCTGTTGGGCCTCTAAAAACTATTGGAATAGTATATTGCCCTCCAGACATTATTGACATTTTTGCTGCACTATTTATAACTTGATCTATTGCAACAAGAGAAAAGTTGAAAGTCATAAATTCTATTATTGGTCTCAAATCATTCATTGATGCTCCTATTCCTAATCCTGCAAAACCTAATTCTGAAATTGGGGTATCTATCACTCTCTTAGATCCAAATTCTTTTAACATCCCTTGGCTTGCTTTATAGGCTCCATCATATTCTGCTACTTCTTCGCCCATCAAAAAAATCGATTTATCTCGGCGCATCTCTTCAGACATCGCTTCCTTTATTGCTTCTCTAAATTGAATCTGTCTCATTTTGAATTAATTATTTTTTTATCATCCTTATTATAATATCATCTTAATTAAGATAAATAAAATTTGAATGAATATTTATTTATAACTTTAAGAATTTTATCTTATTAAGATAGTAAATTGATTTCAAATTAATAAAATCATATCAAATTACTTTAATTTTACAGAAAAACCAGCTGATTACCCCCAAAATAATGCTTGTTATTATTACAGAGCCAAATAAAATAATAAAACTATCAAACCATAATTTTAATGGAAATAATCTTATTAATGCATCAGATTCATAAAAAACCCACGTTCCTTTTGAAAAACCCATTAAGTGATGGAAATAATTAAATAATGTATTAAAGGAGAATAATCCTAATATTGAAATTGATATTAACAAAAATATACTAAATATACTACCATATAAAGTATACTTAAATGCTATTTTGTAATTACTTATAAATAAAATGGAAAAAGTAATTATAAAAGTTATTAAAACAATAATACGTATTATATTTATTATTTTTATTACTTTCTTAACATCTTCCATATGACTTAATTCCCTATCATTCAATAATTTCTTACCATTACTAAAAGTAAGATTTTTAAGATAAGAGATATCATTATTAGAATGTAAATATTTTATAAAATCAGCAGAATATTTAATTCTATCTTTTGTAGTAAAGCCATAAATATCTTTAGGGAAGTTACTTTTGTTATATTCCCATTTCAAAAATTTATTTGTCATGAACAAACGACCATACGATAGAATTAATAAAAAAGGTAATAGTAATGATAGATATATCCCCAAAAGAGAATGATAATTTAAATTAAACTTAAATTTTAAAATATTCATAATTTAAAATTCTTAAACAATTTGAGTTTTAATATTAAAATAATTTTTTAATTCTGTTCTTATTTCTTGAACAGAAAGATTACTTTTTAAAGTCCCATTTTGAGCAACTGCCATCTGCCCCGTTTCTTCAGAAACTATCAAAACAAAAGCATTTGTAATTTCAGATATTCCTATTGCCGCCTTATGTCTTAATCCAAATTTTGCTGGAACATTTTCTTTTTCTGTAACAGGCAATACACATCTTGCAGCAATGATTCTATCATTATTAATTATTACTCCGCCATCATGCAAAGGACTATTTTTATTAAATATTGACAATAATAATCTTTTGGATACTTTAGCATCAATTCTATCGCCCGAATCTTCATAAAATTTTAAATCATCAGTCTTAGATATTACAATTAAAGCTCCTGTATTACTACCTCCTAATATTTTTACTGCTTCTACTAAAGGAGATATATTCATTTCTGGCAAACTTTTACCACTCAACCAATAAAATCTTCTGGAAAAATATCCTCTATTGAAAGTTGCACCTCCTATTAAAAACAAAAATTTTCTGATTTCTTGTTGAAATACTACTACCAAAGCAATAAAACCCATATTCATGAAGCTATCAAGAATTCTTGTTAATAAACTCATGTTAGCACTTTTTACTATTAGGTAAAAAAAATATAATAGCAAAAATCCCATTAATACTTTAAGGGCTACACTACCACGCATTAACAGATAAACTCTATATAATAGATAACCTATCAATAGTATTTCAATAATATCTAATAAATTTATTTTAAGAAATCCTATGCTAAATTCTAAACTCACTTTTTCTTATTTTGATTAAAAATTATGGCCAAGTTAATAGTTTCCTATAATTATAACTTAAATATAGATATATTATATTATTATACCTTATTAAAATTGATCATATCATATAAATATTGTATTTAAAATATTTTTTTCAATTCTTCAATTGTAATACTATCTAAACTATAAAGTAAATCTGCAAAAAAATGTCTCAATATTGTAATAAATTCTCCCGAAGAACTATTAGTCAAAATTATGATACCTATTTTTAAATCAGGATCAAACATAAATGTAGATCTAAATCCTCTTAATCTGCCTGAATGAAAAATTAACTTATGATTTGAATAATTCTCTTCATAAAAACCAAGACCATATTTCCATGAAATAATTCTTTTAAAAGCTTTCCAATTATAATCCCTTTTTTCTAAAATTTTGATTTTATAATTAGCATTCATAGACTCTTTAAAGAAAAGATCTATATCCAATGATTTATTTTTTATTTCATTCAATAAATATATCAGAAATTTGGACATATCAGAAATGCTTGAAGAAACCCCCGCTGCGGGAAGTATATTATAGTAATAAGAATTAGAAGTTACTGCTTTAAATTTATTATCAACTTGTATATGTGGACTTGAAATATTTTCGGATTTATTATAATCACTTTCAGTAATTAATGTATTAGACAAATTTAAAGGATTTAATAGTTCTTGTTTTAATAAAACTTCAAATTTTTCTTTAAAAACATTTTCTAATAAGGGGGCTATCAAACTAAAAGCTACATTTTGATATTTAAATTGAATACCCGGTTCACAAATCTTTTCTGCATTTTTAAAATTTTGAAATAATTCATTTTTTGATTGTTTTAAATATGCAAATTCTTCCAAACAATGATTTTTCAAACCTACAGAATGATTCAATATATGCTTTAATCTTATTTTCTCTGTAAATAATTTATCATGAATAACTAATTCTGGAATGTATTTAGATATGGGATCTTCAAGATCTATTCCTTTTGAAAGTAATTTATATACTAACAATGACGTTATACTTTTTGATATTGATCCTATTCTGAAGATAGTATTTTTTGTAATTTTATCATCTTGGCCCTTCTTCTTTACTCCATAAGTTTTCTCAAATAAAGCTTTTTCTGAAGATACTATAGAAATGGCAGCTCCTGGAATTTTTAGTAATTGTATTAATTCATTAGCAAACTTTTCAAAAGTTTTAATTTTATATTCTGAAAAAGAATTTGCATATAGTTTATTATTTAAAAAAAATAAAAGGACTATAAGTTGGATATATTTTCTAATTTTATTCACTTATTAAAATTATTTTTTTTATATTTTCAATAACTAATTTACTCAAATTTAAAAAATTAATTATAAATAAATTAATATTTATCAAAACTAAAATCAAATGTGTGGAATAATTGGATATTCAGGTAATAGAGATATTTATAATCTTATAATAAAAGGATTAAAAAGATTGGAATATCGAGGATATGATAGTGCTGGGCTAGCAGTTATTAATGGCAATAAAATAAAATTGCATAAAAAAGCAGGAAAAGTTACTATTTTAGAAACTTTAACTAAAGATATCCAAGATTTAAAAGGTAACATTGGAATGGGTCATACAAGATGGGCAACACATGGCGAAGTAAATGATATAAATGCTCATCCACATCTTTCTAATTCAGAAAATATTGCTATTATTCATAATGGAATAATAGAAAATTATTTAGAATTAAAAAAAGAATTAGAACTCAAAGGATATAAATTTAGATCTCAAACTGATACTGAAGTATTGGTTAATCTAATTGAACATACTACTAAAGCTAACAATATAAAATATGAAGAAGGAGTGAGATTAGCTCTTAAGAAAGTAATCGGACAATATGCAATAATTATATTATCAAAAGAATATCCTGATTTAATAATTGCTGCAAAAAAAGAAGCTCCTCTGACAATTGGTATTGGAAATGATGAATTTTTTATAGCTTCTGATATTACCCCAATTTTAGAATATACAAAAGAGATATTTTATCTAGAAGATTCTCAAATGGTTATTATTAAAGATAATAATTTAAAAACTATATCTATAAATGATAATAAAACTATTGAACCAAAAATTGATACTATAAATTTAAATATAGAAAATATTGATAAAGGAGAATTTGATTTTTATATGCTCAAAGAAATTTTTGAACAGCCTCAAGCAATTGAAAATTGCATTAAAAATTTTATGTATAATGAAAATTCAAAAGGCATAATAAATATTAAAGAATTAGATACTATTAAAGATAAACTCATAAATGCAAATAGGATAATAATATTAGCATGTGGCTCTTCATTAAATTCTGCATTATTTGGAAAATATATTTTAGAAGAATATTGCAAAATACCTGTTATTATTGAACAATCTGCAGAATTTAAATATAGGAATCCTGTAATTTTTGAAAATGATATAGTCATAGGCATCTCTCAATCAGGTGAAACTGCTGATACTTTGAGAGCTTTAGAAATGACTAAAAAACATGGATGTACTATCATTTCTATATGTAATGTCTTCAATTCTTCAATAACAAGATTATCAGATATCACTCTATATACAAATGCTGGCCCAGAGATTGGCGTTGCTAGTACAAAAGGATTGATTACTCAAATGATCACTTTAATTAAGATGACATTATGGATAGCACTAAAGAAAAAACAAATAGATGAAATTCATTTAAAAAATATATTAGAAGAACTTAAACTTTTAAATGATAATATTAATAAAGTATTTTTATTAAATGACAAAATTCAAAAAATTGCGAAATGGTTATCAAAATATAATAGCTCTTTTTTTTTAGGAAGAGGATATTCTTATTCAGTAGCATTAGAAGGAGCTTTAAAATTGAAAGAACTTTCTTATATACATGCAGAAGGATATGCTTCAGCAGAAATGAAACATGGGCCTATAGCTTTAATTGATGAAAATTTGCCGACCATATATATTGCTACTGAACAAAAATTAATAAATAAAAATATATCTAATATACAAGAAATAAAGGCTAGAAAAGGCAAAATTGCTGGTATATTTTCAGAAAATTCTAAAGAAATTGAGGAAATGGAAATTGATTTTAAAATTTTCTTACCTCAAACTAATGATTTATTTATGCCTATATTAAGTACCATAGCTTTACAACTCCTCGCTTATCATACAGCAATAGTTAAAAATTGTAATGTTGATATGCCTAAAAATCTAGCAAAGTCTGTTACTGTTGAATAATTTATGGATATTAAAAAAGGCTCATTATAATTATGAGCCTTTTTGTAATTTAAATTGTAATAGATAAAAAGATTAATCCATAATCTTTAAAATTTTAATTTCATAAGCCAATATTTGATTTGGTTTAATAAAGTTTTGAGCCCCAGTAATTCCATATGCATATTTAGAAGGTATGTACATAAACAATTTATCTCCAACTTTTTTATTTAAAAGACCTAATTCCCAACCTCTTATTACTTGATGTTTACCAATTTCAAAAGTTGTTGTATTAGCAGACCCCATATTGTTATTGTTTTTATCTCCAACAATCTTCATTTTATATCTCACTTTAAGATCATATCCTTTTTTAGCTACTCTTCCTATTTTCAATTTTGCATTTTCTTTAAGATCATCGGAAGTATTAGGCAAGTATCTAAAAAATATTCCAGTTTTCTTTCCTTTATCTTTTATCTCATGATATTTTATTCCTGGCTTATCTTTAGATTCTTTTTTTATTTCTTTTTTAATTATTTCATGTTCTTCTTTAAATCTAGCTTCAACTTTAGCTTTAATCTTTTCAGTAAATTCTTTGAATTTCTTTTTGTTTTCTTCTTCATATTGCTTTTGAGTAGATATTTTTTCAATATCAAATTCTACAATAATTTCTTCTCCTTTCTTAATATTATTCTTTTTCATAAACATTTTCTTCTCCTTCTCATCTTTCGGAGTAAACATATCATTAAGAGTTAATCTAATTCTAATTTTTCCTTTTTTTCTTAACATTCCAACTGCTTCATTCAATTTATTATTGAAACCTTGTTTTTCTGCATCTTTCAAATCAGTTTTATATTGAAAGGGCCATTGCATTTTTTGATTTTTAGTATTAAAAACATATTTCTTTTGCTTCTTTTTTCTATATGAAAAGTTAAGAAATGCCATTTCTTCATTCTTTATTTTTTTACCTTTACCTTTATTTAATATTCTATATTTCATTTTACTTACTTTACTTACTTTATAAAGCATATCATCAAATGGAAAAACATCTCCATAAGGTTTAAAAATAAAACTGAGTATACCACCAACAACAGCTAATAATGCTATACCACTTATAATTATCGGTGCCTTTGATCTACCTTCTTCAATATTGTTCATAATTTCTATATGTTTAAAAGTTAAAAAAATTTTAAAATTATAACCGTAAATATAGTAATATCTATCAATACATACTAAAAATAATTCTAGAAGATGTTTATATTATAAATTAATTTTGAACAAGAACAAATAAATGATATATAACTCATATATATTTTTAATATTTAAGACTATATGATTTTTAAAACACAAACACATAATTTTTTAAAGACTCAGTGGAGATTTTAAATTTTAATTAATCTTATGGAAGTTTAATATTCTATATAATAATTATTTTTTTAAATACTCAATTGTCATTTTTTTCTTATCTTGGGAAAATAAAATATTATATTAATAATTAACTAAAAACATAAAATCAAAAACATGGAAAATAGGCATGGTCTCTTAAAAGGCAAAAAAGGTATAATTTTTGGTGCATTAGATAAAAATTCAATTGCATGGAAGACTGCCGAAAGGATTTATCAAGAAGGTGGAAGATTTGTTTTAACTAATTTATCTTTAGCAATAAGATTTGGAACCCTAAATGAATTAGCAAAAAAATGTGAATCTAATGTAATTCCTGCTGATGCCACAAAAGTAGAAGATCTTGAAAATTTAATTAAAAAATCTACTGATATTCTTGGAGGAAAATTAGATTTTGTTCTTCATTCTCCTGCGATGAGTACAAATATAAGAAAAGATAGATCTTATGCAGATTTAAATTATGATTGGTTTATTAAAACTTTAGATGTTTCAGCTTTATCATTTCATAAGGTTATGCAAGTAATCGAAAAACAAGATGCCATGAATGAGTGGGGATCAATTCTTGCTATTTCTTATATTGCTGCACAACGTGCTTTTCCCGGCTATTCAGATATGGCTGAAGCTAAAGCAATGTTAGAATCTATTGCTAGAAGTTTTGGATATAGATTTGCGAAAAATAAGAATGTTAGAGTAAATACTATATCACAATCTCCAACTAAAACTACAGCCGCATCAGGAATTAATATGTTTGATATATTCTATGAATATGCTGATAAAATGTCTCCTCTTGGCAATGCTGATAATCAAGATTTTGCAAATTATGCTATCATGATGTTTTCTGATTTTACGAGAAAGGTGACAATGCAAAATTTAATGAATGATGGAGGATTTTCAACTTCTGGTATTACTGAAGATTTTATAAAATATTTAAAAAGTGATGGAATTAATAATAAATCTCAAAAAGCTGAATTGGTAAATAAAAACTCAGAATCATGAAAAACAAATATTTCAATTATAATTTATTTATATATTTATTTTTGATATTTTTTTCTTGCAGAACTAATAATACAAAAAAAATGCAAGAAAATATTAAAAAAATATTTGTAAATGAATTAAATGAAAAATTAAAAGATCCTCAATTACAAGGAATTTGTTTTTTCTCCCAAAAATATAAATTATTATTTGGAAACTATATTCAAATAGAAAAAGATCTTGTTAATGCTATAAAATCAAGTAACCATTGTAGTTATATAGATATAGATTTACATTTGCAGAAAATTAAAAAATATCAAATAAAATTGGATTGTCCTTTAATAACTACAAATGGGGATAATATCTTAATAACTGCTACAAGATTTTCAAGTATTGATATTTTGGAATATCTTTTAAGCAAAGTAGATAGTTATGATAACATAAATTCTGAAAATAAAGATCATAAAAATGCTTTGGAATATGCAATAATTGGATATAATATTAATTCAAATAAAACTAAAAGCATTGAATTCAAAAATGAAATTAAAACTTTAATAAAATATGGTGCAGATATTAATCTATTATGCAATAAAAATTCAAGTTGTATTAAATTTTTAAAAAATGACCTTATTGATATTTATTTTGAAAACAATATTAAAAATTGCTCAAATTGTTACAAAAAAAATTACACTAAAAGATGTAGCAGATGTAAACAAGCCTATTATTGCTCAATAAATTGTCAATCTATGGATTGGAAAGAACATAAAATTAATTGTATTAAAAATAAATCCTAAATAATCTTCATTTTAACATTTTAAAATAATCAATCTTTAAAAATTTAAATTCAATAATTATATCATTATGGGGCTGCCTAATTATATAAAATTATATGAAAAAATTAAAGAAGCTAAAATTATATAGTTCCAAAATATACGATCAAAAATAATTTAGGCAAAATGAGATAAGCAATTTTTCAAGGATCAACAAGTCACAAAAAACCAGAAAATTGCGAAATTTAGATGATATAAATATTCCCTATTCCTTCTATTGATTAATCCGACTTAATTAGTGTTTGTAAGCAAACAAAACTATAGTTAAAAGTTACAATTTAAATTCATGTATATATCACAAAAGAAGTAGTCAGCTTATAAAAACACAAAATATACCAAAAACATACCTATCGAATAATAAGTCAATTCCT
>JAAGZN010000060.1 GCA_024206165.1 Bacteroidota bacterium | reverse complement strand
CCGGGACCTCTTGCACCCTAAGCAAGAATCATACCACTAGACCAACAGGTCACTGGTTTTTATCATCTAGAGATATATGAATCTAGTCCTACTAAGAAAATATTGATGTGTTCTATTATTAGACATCCTAAAAAGGGCCTGTCCGGGAGTTGAACCCGGGACCTCTCGCACCCGAAGCGAGAATCATACCACTAGACCAACAGGCCACAGGTTTACATCAACTAGAGATATATGAATCTAGTCCTACTAAGTAGATATTAATATGTTCTATGATTAGACATCCTAAACAAGGGCCTGTCCGGGAGTTGAACCCGGGACATCTCGCACCCAAAGCGAGAATCATACCACTAGAGCAACAGGCCACTGGTTTTTATCATCGGGAGATATACGAGTCGAGTCCTACTAAGAAGATATTTATGTGCTCTATGATTAGACATCCTAAAAAGGGCCTGTCCGGGAGTTCAACGCGGGACCTCTCGCGCCCAAAGCGAGAATCATACCACTAGACCAACAGGCCACTAGTACTTATCATCTATAGATATATGAATCTAGTCCTACTGAGTAGATATTAATGTGTTCTATGATT
>JAAGZN010000862.1 GCA_024206165.1 Bacteroidota bacterium | reverse complement strand
ATTCGTAGTCAGATGCCTTATCCATTTGGCCACCTGGCCAGTTGGTCGTTTTAGGTCGAGTCGTATGTTTGACATCTTGTTCAATGAGATTATAAATACAATCATATGCAAAAAAATATCGACCCTGCCAGGACTCGAACCTGGAATCCCCTGATTCGTAGTCAGATGCCTTATGCATTGGGCCACAGGGCCAGTTGTAGTTGTAAGTCGAGTCGTATGTGTGACATTTTGTTCAATGAGATTATCCATACAACAATATGCAACAAATTATCGACCGTACCAGGACTCGAACCTGCAATCCCCTGATTCGTAATCAGATTCCTTATCCATTTAACCACCTGGCCATTTGGTAGTTGTAGGTCGAGTCGTATGTTTGACATCTTGCTCCATGAGATTATCAATACAATAATATGCAACACAATATTGACCCTGCCAGGACTCGAACCTGGAATCCCCTGATTCGTAGTCAGATGCCTTATCCATTTGGCCACCTGGCCAGTTGGTAGTTGTAGGTCGAGTCGTATGTGTGACATCTTGTTCAATGAGATTAT
>JAAGZN010000861.1 GCA_024206165.1 Bacteroidota bacterium | reverse complement strand
TGTGCTTACTGTTTGTTTTATTTTATCTATTAATGACAATTTTATTTTCTTTTGAATTAATTTTGACAACTTACAACAGGATTAAATATCTTTTCAAATATTAAAATATTTGATCAGCAGTCTGAAGACTACTGATAGCAGTTTATATTCTTTTTTGATGAATTCTTTATTTATCAATTCTAATCCCTCGTCAAGATTTACATATTTTTTTGCTTTGTCAGATAAATGTGCTTCTAAAAATTCTCTTGCTCTTTCTATATTATGTAGAGTAACTTTTATGAGCTTATCGAAAGGTTCATGTACTAATTTCCCCATGCACTAAAGTTAACTTTTTATTACATAGTTTCATATTTTGGTTTATTATTTTTATTCCTTAAAACAACATTAATTTCTTAAAAAGAAAATGAAAGATAATCTTTTCGATATGCTTAAGGATTGATTTTAGATTCCCATTCTTTAATTGGAACACCATAATCTTCTAAAGCAATTTCTTTACAGTCTTGTACTGTATTTTGTAAATAATCTTTTATACACTTATCATTTTTGAAGACATATAAATAAACACCGACTTCAGGATTATCTTCTTCTATTTTAAATGTGTAATTATTATATTCTAAAAAAAAAACTTTGTAATCCATACTAATTACTGTTTAGGATATAAACGATGACTTCCTTTTATTGCATCTTGCCATTTTCCATTTTTAAATACTTCTAAATGTACGTGGGGGGCATCACCATGAGGATTTTTTATATCAAATCTCATCTTTTTTAATCCATCTTTCGACATAAAAATATTATCACCAGATTTGTTAGTTATTTTTTTATAATCTTTTCCTAGAAATTCTCTTGCTTCTTTATGTATCTTTTGCAATTTACTAGGCACCTTCCCAGCCCCCTTCCTTATCTCTTCAGCTTCTTCTAAAGCATTTGCGACTGAAACTTCTGATCTTAATATTTTAGTCTCTTCTTTTATAAGTTTTGTGTATGCTTCCTTAAGTTTAGGCAGATTTTTTTTTATAGCATTTTCTGCTTCCAATATACGCATTTCCTCTGCCATAAGCATAGCCCCTCTAGATTCAGCTTCTAACATCATAGAAAAACCTTTATCAACCATCCTTAAAAAGATGAACTCTCCCGTCAAATCTCCTAAGATATCAGCTTTTGTAAATATGTCTGCTTCATAAAATTCTTTTCCTAAACGATACAAACCAGTTCCTGCTAAATTATATGTTTCCAGTTTGTTAGTATAATTTGAGATTTCTAATCCTATTTTTGTTAGATTTTGCAATCCTAGTAGATTAACAAAATCATTAGCGCTTTTTAAGGATTGATAAATACTTGTTGCTGTTGCTTTAGGATGTAATACTGCCTTAATAAAAGTATATCTTAGTTTTAAATCTAATTCTATTAATCCAACACAGTTTTTAAATACTCTTTTCCCTCCACTCGAAATATATCTATGCAATACCATTCCATGAAAAGCTACATCACCAAGATTATTTCCTAAATTTTTAAAATACTTTTCGTCTGTTTTATGGGTTTCTAAAGCCTGCTTCTCGTCGTTGCCCGATGCATCATTCTATTCCGTTTTTTCAAAGATCTTTTGTGCTTTCTATTGCACCTTTTGATTCCTAAATTAATTATTTTATTCAATTGAAAAAATAAATATTATATTTTCTTTTTAGATTTCTTTCGAAAATGCAAATACTCATATAGTCAGTTTTTCATCTTTATTGATGAATGGAGTCGATTTATTAAGTCCATCCTATGATGGTTCATTTAATGGATGATATTTTAATATTGCTGCCTTCAGATCTGTTATATCTTTTTTTCTGTATCTCTC
>JAAGZN010000860.1 GCA_024206165.1 Bacteroidota bacterium | reverse complement strand
TATAATATATTATAAAAAAAACACAATCGGCATCTATCACTAATAAAATAGGTTGAGATAAAATAAGAAAACCTATTTTGATAATAAAAATTTGATGCTAAAATACAGAAATTTAGGTGTTTTCTATCTGACACTATTTATTAATAATTCATTTTGTTCATCTATAGTTTCAATTTTTGTATCTTTCTTTCTATTTTCAGGATCAGAAGAACAATTCATAAAAAATAGAAAAACTATTGAAATTAAGTTGTTTCTTGGTTTTATTTTAATAAATATTTGTATTATTTTAATCCAGCATATGTTAAAATATAAAATAAATAATAAAAAATAGCAAATTTTGAATACTTTAAATATATATAAATTAAAAGAGTTTTTGGATAATAAGACATTATTGTATAATAAGAGTGATTTTATAGAAAATGATCCAATCTCTATTCCTCATTCTTTTTCAATAAGAGAAGATATTGAAATTTCAGGATTTTTTGCTGCAATATTTGCTTGGGGAAAAAGAAAAATTATAATAAATAAATGCAGGAGGCGCTGCAAAAGTCCTTATTGATATAAAAAATCCTTGATTTAAGCTTTAATTATTATATTGCATCAAAAATTAAATTAATCTGATATGAATCTATATAATAAATTAGTTAATCGTCCCTATATTTTCCTCAGAATT
>JAAGZN010000859.1 GCA_024206165.1 Bacteroidota bacterium | reverse complement strand
TGTGTGCCATACAGTGTGTGCCATACAGTGTCACACTGTGTGTGCCATACAGTGTGTGCCAAACAGTGTGTACAGATTTCATAATGCGCTTTTTACACTGCAGGGCTGCTTTACGCAAATTGACCTGCACTGTAGACTGCCAATTACGCAAATCTAACTGTACAGTGTCAGGTTTTCATCTTGGGCGAGTTGTTTTTCCTGACCATACAGAGGTGAAGTTGTGACATGACAAAAAGCTGTAGTTAACTCCAAAATGCGCATTTCCAATTTGGAACATTTCCAATTTGGAAAATGCGTTTGGAAAATGCGTTTTTCCAACTTCCAATTTGGAAAATGCGTGTTTCCAAAAACGTGAGACCAGTTTGCCATTGCAGTTTTGGGCCTGACATAAAGGAAGCCCTGATTCGCCCCAGCCGCTGGCCTTTGTACCGTCCGTCCCGGCCTGCCTGGCTCAGTCCGCGTCAACTCTTCAGACAGAGCACACATCCACATGGTATGGGCCTTTGATAATGCGTTAATCATGCTTGTAATGCCTGCCATAGTACTTTGCGTTTATACTGATACATCTAATTTCAGTTTTCATGAGAGAAAAAACATATCTGCTAAATACAAATCAACTACAGCAGTACGTCTCATTGTTTCTTGGGATTGGTGTCCGTCTGGAGCCCACAGAGGGAATGCGTTTCAAAATACGTCATTTGTGACGCCAAATTACGCATCAAATTCTGCAATGAAAACATGAGATATATCTAAGTGATATTCCATGAACAATGAACAAACAAGCGCTGGTGGTGAATGTGAAAGTGGAACCTTTACGCCAGCCTTGAGCGGCGCCGTACTGGTCCGCCTGGCCAGTCAGCTACAGCCAAGTCCCGTTAGCAAGCGCGGCCCGCCCTGCCTGTGGGCGGCACTGCCTTGCCTGTGCACAGGAGCACAGCGGAACCCCTGCCCGCCGCCCGCCAGCCGCCTGCCAGCCACCTGCCACCCTGGCGGCCCCACACAGCAACTTGTGGTGTTCCCTGGTGGCCGAACACAACACTAGCTGCAGCACCTAGCGGTTGAACGCTAAACGAAAAGTGAAAGGTGGCCGAAACGGCCGTCTGCAGAAAGAAGAAAAAAAAATGAGAATTCTGGTGTTAATCCTCTG
>JAAGZN010000858.1 GCA_024206165.1 Bacteroidota bacterium | reverse complement strand
TGGAAGAAAAACTTTCATTTTGTTGGGTAAATCTTGGTGATTATTAGATTTATGTTAAAGCACCAAGCTAAAAATAGATTTGCAAACTAAGCAATCCATGTCAATATATCTATCATTCGAATTAAGCAGGTTTACAGTAAAGATAAATCCCTTTCTTATTTGGGCTGCTATTCAGCCAGTAAATCAATGATTTAAAGATACTTTATGATATGTTAAGACGTTTGATGAAAGTAAGCTAGATCAAAGATTTCTTTCTTAGCGAAAACTCCGTCGCTCCACAGTCTTTGAACAAAAGCCTAGAGCTAGATCAAATGAACTGGAGGACCCGGGCATCGATTCCGGTACCTCTTGCATGCTAAGCGAGCGCTCTACCATGTGAGCTAGTCTCCCTTATGTCTTTTTGGTAATTTGTTTAATTTTCTATAAAGATTTTAATAAAACAGTTGTATTTTTCAAGGCACTTTATTAAGTAGAAAGAAAACAAAGATTCATCTTTGAAAAAAGACTTGGCAATCTTCAG
>JAAGZN010000857.1 GCA_024206165.1 Bacteroidota bacterium | reverse complement strand
TGGATAAATGATTATAATTATGATTTTCCACATCAGAGCCTTAATTATTTAACACCTAATCAATATTATCATAAAGAACTTAAAGTTGCTTTATAAAACTCTCCCATTTTTTTCTTGACTAAAAGGGGTACATTACAGTTATACGGAAAAGTCTACTCATAGTTTTATGTATCCTTTGAAAACTTCAAATGCTTTAAAAAAATTCCTAGATACTTGTCGCCTAAAACAGAACGCCCTTTATCAACTAGCTAGAAAAATAGATAAAAGCTAAAAAATATTCTTAAACAATATGAAATAATAATATATTAAAGGTTCTTGCTTGCTCTTAATAATAAAAATAATTGGAAATACTTATCAAATAAATGGCTTCATAGCTACCATCAACATTGAGAATAGAAATGATCATCTTTATGAAAATATTACTATATTGGCTAGTATCCTGCAAATATTTTTTTTAGACTCCTTTAAAAAAATATTTTTCCGCTCTAAACAAGCAAGGATATGAAAATTACATATCCTAAAATCTTTAAAAAAAAGCTCAAATTTGTAAACATTCCCGCCTTATTTATGCCGCCGTATAAACATTTTGAACAATAGCCAGCTCTCTACTACCAAAGTTTTCCTTAGACTCCAAATTTCTCAGCCAGATCGCTGGTAAACAACTAATTAATAACTGAAATATATTATT
>JAAGZN010000856.1 GCA_024206165.1 Bacteroidota bacterium | reverse complement strand
TGGAGTACTTTTAATTTCACAGCCACCTCTAGAGAACACACTTTGCGCGAAAATGCGCGGATTTTGCGCAAATCACTGCCAAAGTCTGAAAAAAATGCACTTTTTTGAGGCTCCGGCTGGCTAAAATTCACTCCGGGGAGATTAATCCTGGGGTCGTAGAGAGCAGGAGCCATGGGGTCAAGGTATAATCCTTTCCTAATACACCCAGGGGAGAGTAAAGCTCCGTTGGGGGTCAAACTAGGAGGGGAATTTCTCTTTACTGACCTCCGCAGTGTGCACTGTCTAGTGGAGGCGCAGTGCACTGTCTAGTGTGCAGCACAGTGTATCCAGCAGAGAAGGGCATACATTGGATTTTAAGTGTTTTAATGTTTCTCCAACTGGAGGCATGCATTTCATGGTGAAAGACTTCCTCTGGCCAATGTGACCCCTTCTGAGACATGGTAATTGTTGGAGCGGGGTCAACATTGGCCAGAGGAAGGTATACATTGCCAATGTTGACCCTGCCTCTC
>JAAGZN010000855.1 GCA_024206165.1 Bacteroidota bacterium | reverse complement strand
TACTTACGAAAAAGGGATAGAAGTTACGAAAAAGGATATGGATGCTATAAACATTAATGGCGACAAATTTCATCCTGAATGGAATTATACCATTGAAAATTCTGCATAGCCAATCATTTAGGTTATTAAATTACAGACCCTAAATCATAATGTCAAATACTAAAATTTGGGAATTGTCTCTAATTGGAGTTTTTTTATTATTCAATTTAATATTGGGGTTATATGCTGGAAAGAATATTAAAAATATTAAAGAGTATGCTTTAGGAAATAAAAACTTTGGAACATGTTCTTTAGTTTTTACTTTTTTGGCAACAAATATTGGAGGTTTTACTGTGATTGGCATCATAGAAAAAACTTATTCTTTTGGGTTTATTGTAACTATACTCGACGTATATCCGTTAGATTAGTATGATATAAAAATAAGGGGAAAATTAACTATCTTCTCCATGCTTACTTGATTGACTTTTTAAAGTAAAGAGAGTAAGTGCAGATAAAGGAGAACTAAACGTATATCAAAGC
>JAAGZN010000854.1 GCA_024206165.1 Bacteroidota bacterium | reverse complement strand
GACCCCAACTCGGACGAGCAGAGCTTCGAGACCGAGGCCGCTGTCAACCTGGCCACCAAAGCCGAGGACAAACTCTCTGAGATCTTGTTTGAGAACGAGCTGCTGCCGGTCGAGCAGGACCTGTGGGACAAGACCAAGGACCTGGTGGACAAGATCCTCAAGATCAAGGGAGCCAAGAAAAGGGACACCTCGATCAGGATGCCGGCGATGGAATTCACTCCGTTCATCTGGTCGGGTAAAGCCGCAGACCTGAAGAACTGGCTTCAGAGGATTGAACCCTTGTTGAGGACGCACCACAAGAGTGCGCGCTTCAACTACCTCTACCAGTGCCTCCGACCTCGCGACGCCAAGCTCATCGCTCATACCGTGGACTATGATGAGGCGATTAAGATTCTGTCAAAGCTGGCCACCAACGCAAGCGCAGAGCTGGAGATGATCCTGGCGCGCCTGCTGGCAACGAAGATCGCCGAGAGCGAGGAGGAGCAACTCACCTCCGTTGGAGACATTCTCGTGGACCTCAACAAGGGGCTGCAGCTCGACCCGCTCTGGTTCATCTCCCTGCATGCCGGCCAGACCATCATCCAGTCGCTCTTCAATCCGGTCGACATTGCTGATGCCGACAAGGAACTGATCAAGCGGTACAACGTCCTTCAAAAAGAGATAGATGGTGACGACGCCTCCCGGGTCAAGAGAAACGGATCTGCGTCTGTGGTCGCTCCCCTGATTGACATCATGGAAAACATCAGGAACGTCTCAACAAACAGATCCAGCGTGCTGCAGGCCAAGGCAAGAGCCCTTGCGGGGCGTGGAATGTCCGTCCAAAGCCAGAAGACCGAAGTCGTCGGCAGCCGGTCTCCCACTCCCCGCTCAACTCAGCGGCAAGGGAAGCCTTCGTCAGGAAAGACCATTCCCGTCCAGGAGCAAGTCACCTTTGTCTCCACAACCATCATCTGCGACCTCTGCCATGACAAGGTGCATGGAGAGACCAGGAACTGCCTACTTCTCGAGAACTACATGGGGAAGCACCAGCAGCTTCCTAACCACATCTGCCCCCTCCACTTGGGAAGAAAGGACGATAAGTGTGCAGGAGGAAAGTGCGGTGGATACTTTGACAAGAGGACCGGCCAGCACAAGAGTGGCCTCTG
>JAAGZN010000853.1 GCA_024206165.1 Bacteroidota bacterium | reverse complement strand
TGACCTGGCCTGGCCTGGCCTGGCCTGGCGTAGTTTCACCATGTTATGGCAGAGCATGTCCAACTTCAGTTTCGGACTTCAACTTCTGACTTGAAAGGCCGTATTTGGATTTGCGTTTCTGATGAGGAGGCACTAGAAGACGTTGGAATAGTTGTAAACTGTTGGCTTGAAGGATGGTTGAGGTCTCTATCTTGATATATTGGTCTAAATGCTTGCGTCGTGGAGTTTCTGCTTCTCCATCCTGACATACTGGCGTAATGTTTGACGCAACAGTGAGTATTATTTCAGATATGCCATCCAGGTCCTGATGGCGGATGGTTCTGTCTTCATGGATTAGTGTTGACGCAATGCTCTGACTAGAGTTCCTCGGTCACAGCCGTGAGTGCCACTTTCAGATAATGCTAGCAAGGTCCCGATGGCGGAGAGCTCTGTCTTGAGCTTGATGGAAGATGCGTATTTGCAGACGCTCCGGCTGGGGTTTCTTGGGCGCAAAAGTTAGGTGTGAAGTAAAGGCAGGCTCCAGTAGGCGTTATCTCAGGTTCAGCAGTGCAGGTCTTGCTTTGTTGATGACCCATGGCGTAGATGCATGTTCAAGTGGGCGCATTTCAGGTTCAGAAGTGCAGGTAGGTTCAGGTTCAGAAGTGCAGATGAAGATGGTCCACTTCTCATTCTCCGCAGCCTTTCCATTTCTTGGTCAGACATGATGGTTTCTCAGTCTTTCTTTTTATCACTGTGCAGGCGTAAATGGGCCTCAGTCTTTTCTTCTTATCACTGTGAATGCGTGATTGGGCTGATCACTGCGAAGGCGGTCAAGGCAGGTCGCGAAATTGGGTGTTGGCCCATCAGGACGGCCACTAGTTCACGATCCGGAGAAGTGTTAAATGTTCCAAACATCAGGAAATTGGATAATGCGTAAATGGGCTATCATGCACCACCAATGACTTCAAATATCAAAACCTCCCAGTCCACATTATATAAAAATCATCTGGGAACCCAGTTTAGCCCAAATATTATTATTGTCACCGA
>JAAGZN010000852.1 GCA_024206165.1 Bacteroidota bacterium | reverse complement strand
TGAACTCTGGGTAAAGAAGCCAATGGAGCGTGGTGATGGAGATGGGGATGATGTGAGGTGAGATGGGGTGAGAGTGGTGGATTTCAGGACTCTGTCTTCCTTCCTTATGGCGGCTGTTGGGAGTCGGTGGAGTGCTGGCTGCGGCTCGGGAACGCCAGGTGCGGCGCCTTCCTCGGCGGCCAGGTCCTACCTGGGGGCCACTGCCACTGCTGGGACCCGGAGGTCCCAGACTGGGCCAGGCCCCTGCTTGCGGGTGAATGCCGCTGTGCAAGCCTCGCGCGGAGAGCAGGACCGCCGGCACGCGTTGCCAAGTTCACATGCATGGAAATCTTGTTGCGCCACACTCTCTCTACGCAGGGCTGGATCTTCTGGGCCGGGGGAGTGCCGGGTGGCACCTGCCTCGGGCTCCTGGTGTTTCCAGCCCTGTGCGTGCTCCCTCTGGCAAGGTCGGCGCGCACAGCCCCGAGGCCGCAGGTATGATGGGTGAGGCAGGTATGATGCAATGGAGTGGTTGTGCGCCATGGCTGGTGCGTCACTACAAGTTACGCACTTATCACTGCGAGTTGCTTGGCTACGTGCGTACTGCTGCATGGTTGTGTGCTACGCACGTATTGCTGCGAGGCACGCGTGCCTCCCGGCAAGTTATGTTTCACTCTGCACATTCATTTCCGTAGCAATCTGGATGCCCAGTGGCTCAGATTTCCGCCGGTAAGGGGCCCCTTTTGGACGATCCATTTTGGACCATTAGCAAAAACGCCCAAAAATGCTCCGAAACCAGTAATGCACCGGCCAAAAGGGGCCCCTTCCCAATGTTCAAATTTTCTGGAATCACATGCTAGCCAATCCCCACTAAATTTGACAGCTTGAGTGAGTTTTGCAGAAAATTTGAACAGTGGTAAGGGGCCCCTTTTGGACGGTCAATTTCGGACCATTAGCAAAAACACCCAAAAATGCTCCGAAACCAGTAATGCACCGGCCAAAAGGGGCCC
>JAAGZN010000851.1 GCA_024206165.1 Bacteroidota bacterium | reverse complement strand
TTAATCTTCAAATGGAAGAAGTATAGATGTGCTTTTCATATGTTTTCTGGTTTTATATGCTTATTGCTTCTTTTTTGATTTATACACAACTTAAATTGTGATTTTTAGTTGTGGTTTTGTTTTCTTACAAACACTATATAGGAAAGCCTATTGCGGTAAAACCGCACGATGGGTTTGACGAGGCGGGAGTAGGAAACGTAACTTTATAAAGAGGTACTTGATAGTATCACACCTTAAAATAGCGCGCCTGTTCTCGACCCTACGAAATTGATTGGTATAATTATTAAGTTAGCGCTTATGATGCGCTACTCCACTTTTGCAACAGGTCCAAAAAATGAAATTAACACTATTTTGATATTAATATGCATATAATACTAATGCATTAGTATTTATTTTGATTATTATAAGTTATTTATTAAATTTACAATTCAATTTTTGAAACTAAGTATTTATTAAAATGAGAATAAAAAAAGCTATATTGTGTGCAAATTTATTAAACATATTGTGTTTATTATTATATATTTCATGTACTTCTAATAATAATAAAGGTGTTACAGGTCGTAAGTTGGTAAATGATTTAAATCCAAATTTTAACAAAATACCAAATTTTAATAAAAAGACAATTGAAAACGCTTTAAATTTAAAGGATTTTAATCTAGATACTGATCTTACTGATGAAGATTTAGATAACATAGCAGAATGGCTAAACAAAAATAAACAATCATTTAAAGAAAAAGATTTAAAAGTTCTTATTGACGGTATTAAACGATATCAGAACAATAAAAATGATAAGTTGTTCGAAGATGAAACAAAAAAAACAGATGACTCGGAATGGGGGGAGGTACTTCCACGTAATGATATAGTTAGTAACTTCTCTCAATTATCTAACAACATAGATAAAATATTTAAAAAGAAGGGTTTAGGTATTGAATTATTAAAGTATTTTACTGAGCATCAATTTGATGAATGGAAGGATATAGTAGAGGATATTAATAATGGATATGATGATTGTTGTGTTAAACAAATTTTATTTGAAATATTGAATCCTAGTAATATTAAACAACAACATAATATATATAATTTGCTTACGTATAGTGTAAAACTTGATCAAAAATCTTATAATGGTGATGCAGATATTGAAATAATTAAAGATCAGTCAAAAGAATCAAGCAGTAATAATAAATATAAATGTAATTATTGTAATAAATACTCAAATAAAAGTCTTAAGTGCAGCCGATGTTTTAAAGTAAATTATTGTGACACTAACTGTCAAAGAAATGATTGGAAGAGGCATAAAAAAGAGTGTAAAAGAAGTAATAAATCAGTTATAAAAACTGCTGCAAGAAAAAATAATATTGATGAAAAGTCTAAAGATTATATTATAGTTGGGGAGATTAATAATCTTCTATGTAGTGTAGATTTACTGTATGATCTTTTAAAAGAAATACCAAATTCTTCGAAAAAATATGTAGAGGATATATTTTATATTCTAGAATTAATTAAGTCAATATTTAGTCCAGAGGAGATAGAAAAAATGGAAGAAGATAAACTTTATGATTATTTGGAGAAATCATATTATTCATGTGTTCAGGCAGTGTTGTCCCTTGAAATCAAACGTAATATGGAGAAAATTTTTAGGATTATTGAACTAAATGAAACGAAGTTAAAGTGTGATTGTGATAAGGACAAAAAATATAGCGAGGAATGTTTTAGTAATTTTAATCATGGTCAAAGTGATAGAGTGATAAATTTTCCTATATATAGGGATCTTTACTATTTAGTGATCAAGCAACTTTTAAGGGGTTTGTGGAAGATATCGCCAACTAAATATAATCATATTGAAAATTGCTTAAAAGGTGGAAATTATACAGAAAATGAAAAGATTTCATATAAACTAAATGGTAAAGAGGAATTAAAAGAGTTTAAAGATTGTTTTAGATTATATACAAATAAATTCGAAGAAAACAAAAATAATGAAATTGTAGAAGTATACGATTTTAAAGATGAAGAAGATGGGCTGTTTTATAAGTATTTTTCAGAAATTTATGACTGGGATGAGAACACAATTATTAATGCACCTGAATCGTTATATAGGGATTTTAAAAAATTTAATAGAGAATTTCAAGGTTTTAATTATAGTTCAAAATTTGAAATACAAGAAATATGGGAAGTTTTTTCATCATCATTATTTAATATTTTTACTAAGTCCTGTGAGCTGAATTTCCATCATAGAAAAAAGGGAATTGGTGAGGGACCATCATTAGGAGATAAATATTGTTTTTTACCAGGGGGAATAGCAGAGGAAAATCTATTGATAAGAATAAATTCAATTTTAACCTTTAAAAATAAAAAATATAATAAAAGATATAATAAAAAATATAATAAAAGATATAATAAAAAATATAATAAAAGATATAAATTTAAAAAGGGGAAAAATAATAATCTTAAAGTTCGAGACGAAAATGAAAAATATAAAATACTTGCTCAAATTATAGAAAGAGCGGCAATAAATATAATGAATAGATATATCCTAATAAATTTCTTTTTATGTCCTGAACTAGCTATGCAGATTATAAACAATTATGAGAGCGAACAGGAAAAAAGTTTAAACAAAAGCACTGCAAGAAAAAAATTCTTGTTTGGTCATTTATATAAAAGTATATATATATATTTGAAGAATTCTAAAAATATATTTGAAAAATTGAAACTAAAAAACCCCCGTATTGCAGAGGATGGAAATATGGATTTAAAAAAGAAGACTTTGAGTACAAAGCAGTTAGTAGCATTAGAATTTCCAGAGTTACTTTATTTAAAAAATCCAGGTTTAAAAAATATGGTTGAAATATCTAGCAAATATGCTATTTTAAATAATGTTATTCCAATTTTTAAAGCAACAGGGTTTTTCAATGAACTTTTAAATGATAAAGTTTCGTTTAAGTATATAATAGAAAAATTGAAATTCAATTATTTAGAAAAAGATGTAATTGAAATGGTGAAAAAATTTATTCCATTAATAGAAAAATGTTACCCCGAGTTATTAGAATTAAGACATAAAATTTCTTCCAAGATAAAAAGTAAATTGGAAAGATGGTATTACGATAAACAAAGAGAAAAAACACCGGGTTATTGTCTAAATATTGTTGCTGTAGATAGTGTTAAAGATTATCTTGAATTTTTGGAATATGTTTTAGAAAATGATGCCATATTAAAGATTAGTCATAAACTAGTTAGTGAAGAGGAGTTTGAAGAAGAACAACAAAGAAGAAAACAAAAGAAGAAAGATAAAAAAAAGATAAAAAAAAGATACTCAACCGTAAAGAAAAAAAGAAAAAGAAGGCGTAGTTCTAATAGTAATCAGGTTAATGATATTACTGCCCCCCAAAATAACTCTGAGGATAAAAATAATACATTTCAAAGATGTATAGATTTTGGACCTAATAAAAAAATATCAATACTAGATAAGATAAATTCTATCGTTCCGCCAGAAAATAATTCAAATCATAATAAAAAGAAAAAGAAAAAGATTAAGATTAAGAATAAGAATAAAAACAAGAAGGAGGTTATCACAAATCATAATAGTAGAAATTGGAATCTTTTAGAAACCGAGAAATCTATTAAAAAGGGTGTAATATCGCTTATTAATAATGAGATGAAAATATCAACATATAGTATGTTTATAAAACAATTATCGATATTTATAAAAAGTGAACATGCATTTAAGATGGATGCTGCTCGTATTAATTCTAAAAGAGTTATATATAGTGATAATTGGTTCCTTTCGTATGAATTTTTACTTAATAGATTGGCAAATGTAGTTTACCATGATAAAGGCAAACATAAGAGTAACAAATGTACAAGTTTTGACAAAATAAAACTAGAGCGTTTTATATATCCAATTATTCGTAAATTTGGTTTATGGCCCCCCTCTCAAGAAAAATAATGCTAGGAGGCGCTGCAAAAGTCCTTATTGATATAAAAAATCCTTGATTTAAGCTTTATTTATTATATTGCATCAAAAATTAAATTAATCTGATATGAATCTATATAGTGTCAGATAGAAAACACCTAAATTTCTGTATTTTAGCATCAAATTTTTATTATCAAAATAGGTTTTCTCATTTTATATCAACATATTTTATTAGTGATAGATACCGATTGTATTTTTTTTATAATATTTTATAATATATTCTTAAATGCTTCGTTTTTGGGCATAATAATAACATAATTTTTAAAAGATTTTTTTAGGCACTTTGTTTGAGCGTTATATCCCTTCTTTGTTTTTTTCTTAATATTGATTGGCCTATTTTATGAAGATTATACGCTATACAAG
>JAAGZN010000850.1 GCA_024206165.1 Bacteroidota bacterium | reverse complement strand
GACATTATAGTCGCCACTTATCATGAAAAGCCTCTGATATTTATATGGACAACCTTGAAGATTTTGTATAGTGTGTCTGAGGAGTGCGTAAGCACGAAACTCAGAGTCACAGAAGAACGTGTCTGCTTTTTAATGTGTTCTTTCTACTTAAGGACAACCTTGTAAATACATTCGGTCTTATCAAGGCTGTTTCTTGCGCAATATTTGACATGATAGTCGCCACTTATCGTGAAAAGCCTCTGATATTTATAAGGAAAACTTTGTAAATACATTCAGTCTTATCAAGGCTGTTTCTGCCACAATATTTGACATGATAGTCACCACTTATCATGAAAAGCCTTTAATATTTATAAGGATAACTTTGTAAATATATTCGGTCTTATCAAGGCTGTTTCTGGCCCAATATTTGACATTATAGTCGCCACTTATCATGAAAAGCCTCTGATATTTATATGGACAACCTTGAAGATTTTGTATAGTGTGTCTGAGGAGTGCGTAAGCACGAAACTCAGAGTCACAGAAGAACGTGTCTGCTTTTTAATGTGTTCT
>JAAGZN010000849.1 GCA_024206165.1 Bacteroidota bacterium | reverse complement strand
TTCATCTCTGTTTCTTATAAAGTACGCCTTTCGCATGGAATAAAACGATTCCGTTTTCTCTAAACATTGTAAACATACGTTTTACAACAGTTCTGTCCATTGGGACAGGCTAGAACTTATTACTTCGAGGGCTTCTTATAGTTTTCCATGAAACTTAGTGAAAACTAAAGCCCTGCAATAAGAGTTCACCTCAATTTCTTATGAAGTAAGCCAATGCATGAAATAAAACGATTCCGTTTACTCTAAACATTGTAAACATACGTTGTACAACAGTTCTGTCCATGGGAACAGCCTAGAACTTATTACTTCGAGGTTTTCTTATAGTTTCCCATGAAACTTTGTGAAAACTTAGCCCTGCTAGAAGAGTTCACCTCAATTTCTTATATAGTACGCCTTTCGCATGGAATAAAACGATTCCGTTTGCTCTAAAACGTTGAAAACGAACGTATTACAACAGTTCTGTCCATGGGAACAGCCAAGAACTTTTTACACGGAGGGTTTCTTATAGTTCCCCATGAAACTTAATGAAAACTTAGCCCTGCAATAAGAGTTCAATTCAATTTCTTACAAAGTACTCCTTTTGCATGGAATAAAACGATTCCGTTTGCTCTAAAACGTTATAATTAAACGTAATACAACAGTTCTGTCCATTGGAACAGCCAAGAACTAATTACTTCGAGGGTTTTTTTTAGTTCCCA
>JAAGZN010000848.1 GCA_024206165.1 Bacteroidota bacterium | reverse complement strand
TTATTTCTTTAAAAACGTTATTAATGATAGTATAAAGTCCTTTTTTATGAAGAAACTCTTTAATAATAAAAGAATTTCCAAAGTCTAAAAATATTTTATTTTTCTTAGATCTAGAGTTAGCAGGAATAATATTTCCAGTAGTAGGATCAATAGCCCCTAAATATCTAGTTTTTTGTTTAACTTTTTTAGTTAAAGGATCCCTATAACTAGTAACCTCATGCGCATATACATTATTTCCTTGTTTTCGCTTTCTAATAAAAGCCATATTTAATAAATTTATACTTATATGGATATCCACTACACAAAAGTAACAAAAATAATGATTAAAAAAAATTAATATTTAAAATTTTGCAGAAAATAAAGTTTTGATAATTGTAGTGGATATGTAGCGCGGAATTTAGGATAATACCCTAATCTTGAATCAAAAAATATGTTTATCCAAATTATAGATAATCTATTCAATAATAATTTAATGAAAGGAATAGCAATTTCTGGTTTATTGGCTGTCTTAATGTCAACAGCTGATTCTTTTGTTCATTCTTCAGGTTTAGTTGTATATAATGATATTTATAAAGGAGGCGCTGCAAAAGTCTGGCCTACCTATAAAAAGTTATAAAAAAGGTTTCCTCTCATGAAGTATCTTTTTTAAAATCCATTTTTTAAATTAACGATTCCTGTTATTATTGCCATTTTTATTGCATAGCTCGGT
>JAAGZN010000847.1 GCA_024206165.1 Bacteroidota bacterium | reverse complement strand
TTTCTATGTTGAGATAATAATTCTTTTCTTGATGAGGATGATAATATATTCATTTTGTTATATAAATAATTTTGTACTAATATCGAAAATTATTTATTATTTACAAATTATTTATTAATCTTCAAATGGAAGAAGTATAGAGCTGTTGCTATAACCAAAAAAAGCCTATATAATAGATCTTGCGTAAGGCAAGTCAACAAATTATAATATATAATCTAACAATAAATTATGAGAGATTCTATTTTAATATTTTTTTGTCATTTAAAGAGATTTATTATTTTATTGTTTTGTTCCAATCATAATAGCCTTTAATATTTAACAAAATATAAATTATATATTTGATAGTGAAAAGATAGAGTTGTTTTTCGAAATATATATTAATTGAAATTAAATTTAAGATAACCCAAAAAAACCAATGTTCTTGTCTCTTTTTAGAAGCTAACCATAATGCAATCCAAGAAAATATAGTTCTAAAAGCTCCTAAGAAGGGAAAATCAGAATTCAAATATATTAATGGAAAATATAAAAATATAGTTGCGATTGATCCAAAGAATATTAACATAGGCAAACTTTTAAGATTAAGCCTTTTAACTTTTAAAACTGTTTTTTTAGGCCCTCCATATCTCCAATTATACCAACCATAAAAGTCTAAAGATAAAATAACAATTGAAAATATCCATCTGTCATACAAATGCAATTGATGGTGGATATAAAGATTTAAAAGCAAAATAAATATATCTATAGGCCATCTAATAATTTTTTGTCTTATTGTTAAAAATGTAGTTAATAAGGATATTACTACACTTATTATTTCAAAAATGTTAATATTATATGGCATAACCTTATATAGATATGACTAGAAGTTAATTTAATTTATTCTTAAGAGATTATTCAAAGCAACTTTAGCATTAGTGCTATCTTTACGTTCTCCAATTATTAATGCACAAGAAACATTATATTGTCCAGCAGGAAATTTTTTAGGAATAGTTCCAGGAATAACAACTGAGTTAGGAGGAATATAGGATTTATATTCTTTGACTTCTTTATTACTAACATCAAATATTTTAGTACTGCCTGTAATAGAAACATTGGCTCCCAAAACTGCACCTTTACCAATTCTAACTCCTTCAACTATAACTGAATTAGCTCCAATAAAAACATCATCTTCAATTATTACAGGAGAAGCTTGAATGGGTTCTAAAACTCCACCAAGTATAGCACCTGCACTTAGATGGACATTTTTTCCAATTTGAGCACAACTTCCTACGCAAGATCCAATATCTATCATTGAGCCACTATCTATATAAGCACCAATATTTACATATGAAGGCATTAATACAACACCTTTATTTATAAAGGCTCCATATCTAACAATTGCATTAGGAACAGCTCTTACTTCTAATTTATCATAATGTGACTTAAGTTTAATTTTATCATAAAATTCTAATTCTCCTGATTTTATTTTCTTATTTTCCAATATTCCAAAATAAAGTAATACTGCTTTTCTAATCCAATCATTTAATTTCCATTCTTTTCCATTAGGCTCTGCAATTCTAAGTTCTCCTTGATCTAATTTTTCAATTATATATTCAATAGAAGTTTTAACATTTTTATCAGTGTGGATAATTTTTTTGTCATTCCATGCTTTTTCTATAATTTTTTGCAATTCTACGATTTTCATTTTTTTTATATATTGTACTTTTTAAATATGCTATTTTTAGTTAAAATTAATTTGATAATGAATTTACAAATATCAATTTAACATTCATAATAAACATCAATTTCTCAATATTTTATTTGATAACCAAAGTCAAATAATATGTATATAATTAAATTTTTATTAAGTAATAATACTAATTAAATTTTAATATAAAATACTCATTATCAGTTAGTTACATCTTTTAGCCATATAAAATTCGGATATGTAAAATTATATTTTAATATAAGGATTAATTTAAAAACTTAATCAATCAAAATAAAGAGTTATGAAATATGAAATATGAAAAAATTAAATTTGGCAAAATTGCTTTTTTGTATAATATTAATTTTGTTGGATTTAAATAAATTAATAAATTTAAGAAGGCTTAAATTATTTTTTAAACGAGCTTAAATCATAAAATTATTTAACACAAGTTATGCACATTACACATAAGGAAGAAGATTATTTGAAAAGAATAGCTCAATTATCTAATTGGGGCGAAAAATATGTATCAACTAACGAATTATCTTCATCAATGAAAATGTCTCCACCAGCTATTACTGATATGTTAAAGAGAATGTTTTTGAAAGGAATTGTTTTATATAAAAAATATCAAGGTGTTAAACTTTCTAAAAAAGGAAATTTTTTTGCTAAGGATATTATTAGGAGACAAAGATTGTGGCAGTTTTTTTTAGTTGACAAGCTTAAAATTGAACTGAATGATGTCATTAATATATCTGAAGAATTAAAACATATAAACTTTGAAGTTTTAATAACTAGATTAGATGATTATTTAGGAAATCCTATTTATAGCCCTTTTGGAGAAAGTATTCCTAATAAAGATGGAGAATTAATTGAGAACACTCCTACTCCACTTTATTTGATTAATGAAGGCTCAAATGTTATTGTTACTGCTATGAAAGAAAATAATAATCCTAACTTGATTCAATATTTTTATAAGAAAGGCATTTATATTGGGGCCAAAATTAATTTGATTGAAAAACTTACTTTTGATGATTCTATTGATATTAGCATCGATAATAAACAAAAAGTAAATATTTCAAGATCTGTTGCTGAAAATATTTTAGTTAATTCTAAGTAATTTTAATATTATTTTATTCTTCAGTAGTATTTTCATTATCTGGAAACAATATTTGCTTAGGAGTATAATTATAATCATGTATGATAGCTATACTTGATCTTTTGTTTTCTTTATTAAAAATAGGTATTGGTTTTGTTGTATTAATATGTTTAATAACTTTATTTTCTTCCAATTCTATTACAGTAATACTCTCTCTTTTAGATTCAATTTGCCGATTTAAAGAAACAGGTGTATTATGTTCATTAGATCTACTTGAAAATGTTCCAGTATCGGATTTTGTATTGCTGCTTGTATTTGAAGTATTTCGTAAAGATCTGATATTTAAAGTTTTAATGTTATTCTGTTGATTATTTTTACTCTTTTTGCATTTTTTACAACATAAACAATCAAACAGTTGTTTTTTATCATAAAAATTACAATTGTATGAAATAAATAATAATTGAATGGATATCAAGTTAAATTTAATTTTACTCATTGCATTATTTTTTAATTAATGATTATAGAATTCAAAATTACTTAATAATTATATGTATCAGATTCAATGCCCCCTCCCTATACCTATTTGGATTACATATCTAATATTGAATTATTTCTTAAATATTTTGGTCTTTATAAATAATACTCTAATGATAATACATTATTTAATATTAATCAAAGTATATTTTGATTTTAATTTTGATTTTAAGCGTATTTGATTGTATTAATATTGTTCAAAAATATGGCATTGCTACCTAATTATAGATAAATAATTATTTCTTTTAGCAATTAATAGCCTTATAGAATATTCTAGCATTTTTACACATTTACTATAACACTTAGATTTTCTTCTCATTCTAGCTAAATAATGTCGGAATAAACT
>JAAGZN010000846.1 GCA_024206165.1 Bacteroidota bacterium | reverse complement strand
AAACCTTCAAAGGATAGATAAAATGTGAAGACAAATATAAAAACTTTAGAAAAAACAGCAGCAAATGAAAATTTAGTAATTTGCACAAAATGAGTAAAATCAATGGCAAATAATCGGTAATTTTATAGTCTATGGAATAGTTCCATCAATCTAACTTTAAATTACTAAAAATCTTCTTTTAATGCGTTTGGCAAATATTTATATGAAACATATATTTTTTGCCGGTAGGTTTTAGATTCTAAAATATATAAATTATTATCTTTACTTGTAATTTTTTCAATTTTCTCACATAAAAAAATATCTTTTAAAACAGTAATAATTTTAGGATTTCCTCCAGAAACAAAAATTTTTCTATATGATGCATTGTTTTGCGAAAGAGCATTATTTGAGATAGTAGAATTTTTTTCAATAACGCCAATTCTATATAAATTATTTATATCAAAACCAAACCCTAAAAAATATACTTCTGTTGAACTTTTAAAATATTCTTGAAAACTTTCTCTTTGTTTTTTTATCTCATCTAAATTTTTATCCTCTCCAATCCATTTTATCCTATCTTCTATTTGTTTGAAAATATTTTCACATAAGACAAAATCGCTCCCATGTGGGGTAGTATCTACTAATTTTAACCAAGCATTTACGTTTTTCGACAAAAACAATGAATTCCACATAGAGTTTTCTGGTAACATAATAATATTCGGCTCCTTATTTCCATTTTTAAAAACTTCTAAATAGATATTTCCATAAACACCTTTAATATTTTCTAAAATTTTATCTGTTAAATCTTTATTTAATAAATCATACAATGCAGTCGCAAAAGTATTTTCATAATTAAAAGTAATAACCTTTAAATTACTTTTAATAAACTCCTCTGGCGTTTTTCCTAAAAACTGTGCTTTTTCATTAATTTTCCAAATTAGATGTTTAATATAATTATCTTGATCTTTATCAAAATGAGTGTATGTTCCAGCATACATTAAAATATCTGCAATAATAAATTTTGTATATTTATATATTTCCTGTTTTCGTGTTTTTTTTTCTTCCTTATGTAAGTCATAAAATTCATACGGTGCAAACAACTCTATATTTACCATAAAATAATCGATACTAAAAGGTTGGTAAAAATTTACTATATTGGAGCTTAAATAAATTTTTTCTAAGTGTTCTAAAATGATGTTGTCCTGAGGTGTATATTTTGTTAATGCTGAATAATTAGCTAGCATAAAAGCATTTATATATTTTAAAATTTTATTTGAAATTTTTGTAAGGATTTGTGAATTGTTATTAAGACTAAAACCATATTCTTCAAGACATTTTACAATTTTGTTGTGCTTCTCTTCTATACTTGAAAGTTTTAATAGTTCATTAAGTTGTTTTTTAAATGCTTCAATTTTTTTAAAACAATGCTCCCCTATTTTTACATGACGATTTTGTTTATCTGGTATTAAATCCAACATCTCACAAATAAAATATTTTTCACTAATATAGTCATAAGCAGCTAGATCTATTTCGTTAGGATTTGAACATCTTTTTAACTTATTAGAAAATTGATCTAATTCATTTATAAAACTTATTATTAAAGCATCTATATTATCATTATCATCATCATTTTTCTCTAAAAAATTATTAATAATTTGATCTATTGTCTTATATTGTTTATCTTCTTTTATTTGTTTAAATTCTAAATAAATAGAGGATGGAGTTAAATTATTATTAACAATCATTGAACTTTTAAAATGCATATTGCTTGCTATATTGGAACGATAGTCACAAATTTCTTTTGTAAATTTAAAAATATTTTTAAAAAAAATATCTAATAAATTTGTGTTTTCATTACATAAAAATTTTCTACAAGTCTCATTATTTGCTATTAAAAATTCCAGCAAGATAAAAAATAGTATCTCTGAAAAACCATACAGCATATCTTCTTTTAAATGGTTAAAAATTTTTTCAATATTCTTAAATTGAGTTTTTATAAAATCATTGTTTTGAAAAATTTTTGCTATTATTTTTTCTATATTATCATCAAACATTTTCCCATTGCCAATCATTATTTTTTGAGTACATGGTTTTGTTAAAATTGAACTATCGAAATATTTTTTAAATTCATTATAAAAATAATTAATATTTATCTCTTTTTCTGTTTGTTTTTTGTCATCACTACTATAGGAGGAATAATCTTTAAGATAAAAATTTAAATTTTTAGGTACATAATTTTCTATTTGATTAGCAAAAATAAAAAAATGTTTATTTAAAGAAATATTATTAGAATTTATTTCTTTAAAATATGGAGGAGTATCAACAAGTTTGTATAAAAAGTATGCAATTATCCAGCTAATTGACTTATGACTATATTTACCAATTCTTTTAACTAACTCATCCCCTAATGGCGTATCCGAAAACTTCCCAATTGTAAATCTAGGTGCTTGTTCTTTTCTACTTTGCTCAGAAATTAAAGAATAACTAGCTCCTGCTCCTAAAACTAATAAAATATTTTGTTCCTCCATTAAACAACTCCTTTTTAACAATGCTTTTTTTGTAATGTAATAGTATCGAAATATTTTTCTTTTTACAAACTACTTGACAAACTTATAATAACAATATTATCCCTGTTTACAAATAATATTTTCGACTATTCCATAGACTATAAAATTACCGATTATTTGCCATTGATTTTACTCATTTTGTGCAAATTACTAAATTTTCATTTGCTGCTGTTTTTTCTAAAGTTTTTATATTTGTCTTCACATTTTATCTATCCTTTGAAGGTTT
>JAAGZN010000845.1 GCA_024206165.1 Bacteroidota bacterium | reverse complement strand
GCGAGGGATTGGTAAATAATTAACTAATTGCAATGGGAATACGCACACGCAAACAAAAGCGACCGATCCCCTTAAGAGACTCATGTAGATTTAAAATACAGCTTAAAAGTTAAATTTTATATTTCATCTGGCTCTTAGAATTAATCAAACAACTTTTTTACTATTAAAGTTAGAAACCTCTCGTCTATGGCATTTTGAAGCTCTTGAGCGTTCAGTTTAAGAAAAATTATGAAAAAAGTTCTGAGCACTTTTAAACAAAATTGCACATGGGGGTCAAAATACCCCTATTTGTAATGAATTTTCTTTGGATGCTCCACTGTGCACCGTTGGGCGAATTATATTTTAGACCTCTGAAAATGTTAAGAATGAGCATATCTTTTTAACTAATAATCCTATTCAACCCTAGTTTGAAGCATTATGAAGCAAAACAAATTACCTTTCCAAAACCAGAATGTTCGGATATTTGTGCAGGTAGCTGTATATATAGATGTATATTAGCTTATTTTCTTTACCCAGTTAATATTTAGCATATTTTTCATTTTATTTTCCAGGGTAGATTTGTGATATATTATTAGAAACATTTTTTACTACTGATTATTGTTATTCATTTTTTTGTTCATTTTCCTGTTTATCTTAATTATTTTAAGCGTTGCTGTATATATGATCTTTATTTTCGTCGTAATAATTTTCAGCTTATGGATTATTTATTAAAATCTTAATTTTTTCATTCTCTTAATGTTTTCCTTTTCTCGTATTATTTTCATTTTAGTTATTAATATTGTTATTTATATCTCTTGTTATTGCCGAAACAATTAAGATTTTTTTCTTTCTGAATCATTTTAAGTATTTTCATTATATTTGGGTTTATTATTATTATTATTTTTACTTTCTTCGGGAGTTATT
>JAAGZN010000844.1 GCA_024206165.1 Bacteroidota bacterium | reverse complement strand
TTAAAGACCAATTTATTCAAATTGCTGGGGTTGAGTCTTTAGATTACATGAGACTACATAAAAAATTCAGTTGGAAAGATGAACCTTCATTTAAGCTAGATGCTATTGGGGAAAAATATGCTGGTTTAAACAAAATTGAATATGACGGAAATTTAGATAAATTATTTGATGATGATCCTTTAAAATTCATTGAATATAACTTCCGTGATGTTGAAATATTAAAGGTATTAGATGAAAAATTAGAATATTTGTCATTAGTAAAAAACTTGGCTCATAAAGGTAAACATAATTACAGTGAAGTATATGCTAATACAAAAACACAAGATGGAGCAATTTCAGCTTATTTATTAAGTAAAAAAATAGTACCACCTGCTAAAGACCGTAATCCTTTTTCAAAAAAGAATTATGCTGGTGGTTATTTATTTTGTCCTAAAGCTGGTATTTACAACTATGTATTTGATGAGGATTTAACTTCACTATACCCTTCAATTATTATGACTATTAATATTGGTAAAGAAAC
>JAAGZN010000843.1 GCA_024206165.1 Bacteroidota bacterium | reverse complement strand
GGGGGGACACCAGCCGATCACTCAGAGGCTCTGCTGTGACACAGCTGCTGTCCACCCTCACGTTACAAGATAATAACTCACAGATAGCAAACACAGATGTTAGGGTTAAGAACGTTTCTGGACTAAACTGAGGCTTGCCAGAGGGATTGGAGGTGAATATGAAAGCCGCCAATCCCGGTGACAAACCTTGATTTCACTTTGATTCTGACGACGGTGAGGGGGAGGAGTTGAGGGAAGGAGTTTGGCCCGACGGAGGTCGTAGCGGTGACCCAGCGCCGATGCGGGGAGGAGGGACCATAGTGAGCGGCGTCTCCCACGGTCTGGAGTTTGAAGACTGTGAAGGTAAGGTTGCCTTTGGCCGCAAATCCCTGTGACTTGATCACACCTTTACTTTTCAGGTGCAGTACTGGATCACTGCACAGTCCCAAGTCCTTGCGAAGGCTGCTGGTTGGTGGCGGGAGACAGGAGGGTGTGGCCCGACTGTGATCGTGGCAATGAGGAGGCGCTGTGGCGAGGAATGGGAGAGTGGAGCCCACTCTACAATTACTGGCGGAGCTGCCGTGAGAGGTGATGGAAGGGGCCCGGCGGGTTGCCGTGGCGGAGAGGCGGCGCCCGGGCGAGGTTCAGGGTCCTGTCCCTTGCAGAGCTGCGGTGGAGG
>JAAGZN010000842.1 GCA_024206165.1 Bacteroidota bacterium | reverse complement strand
GTTAATATAGTTTATAAAGAAAGCCAAAAACAACATATCTTCCTTCACTCCCATCAGAACAATGTTGTTTGAGAATAACGCAGCTTGCCCTGCATCTTGCACTTCACATGTTGGGGCTCAAACTCCTACTCGGCGAAACCCAGTATTGCTTCAACTATCCTCACTATAGTATATAATTAATTCCAAAAACAATATTTTCAAGCTCTCTCCTCTCAGATGAATGTTGTTTGAAAATAACACTATTCCTCACTGTATTTTATGCATGTCAAGCCCAAATTTCCTACTTGGTGAAATGCAACATTGTTTGAAGGGGGAGGGGAGAGGGGAAGGAGTCTTAGATTTTTTAGAGTAGTTATTGAGAAGAAGTGAAACACCTCTTAAATGTACTGCTGCTCTATAATTCCTAATATCAACACACAGATAGTAAAGCTCTACCATCCCCTAAAAAACTAGGGCTCTAGCTAAGTACTTTGAAAAGGCAAGAATTTTCATTCAGAATAGCCATTACAGTGAAGTATGTAGAGACAAAGTTTTCTACTTGTTTCCTCTTGCAAAACAGCCTACTATTATAAGATAAACATAGTTACTAATTAGTGGCTATCGATATTTCAATTAAAATTAGGCTAAGACAGCTTTT
>JAAGZN010000841.1 GCA_024206165.1 Bacteroidota bacterium | reverse complement strand
AGGTTAAAATAAAAAATATTAAAATTAAAATTGTTGAAATTAAAATTGTTGAAAATGACATTAATTTGGGGTGATTTGGGCAAAAAAAGAATTTTAAAAAAAAAAAAAAAAAAAATAAAAAAAAAAAAAAAAAAAAAAAAAATTTTTTTTTTTTTGCTTCTATCATCCTAAAATTGATGCCCAATCATTATTTACTTCGGTGCTATAGCCTCTATTTCGCTCCGTTTAGAAATGCCAGCTTGCGCAGTCTGCCCCCGAGTTTTGCAAAAGTCTCTGCAGAACCGATCTAGCAGATATAGAGCTAACACCAGCTTTGCTGGGTTGAGCAATAAAATAAAATGGTTGACATTGACATTGTTGACATTGACATTGTTGACATTGACATTGTTGACACTGACATTGATTTGGGCTGATTTGGGCAAAAATCGAATTTTCCACCAAAAAAAATCAGATTTGCAAAAAAAAAAAAAAAAAAAATTTTTTTTTTTTTTTTTTTCTTTTTTCCTCCTTAATTTTTTTTCCATTCTTTTTTTTCTTTCTTTCTTTTT
>JAAGZN010000840.1 GCA_024206165.1 Bacteroidota bacterium | reverse complement strand
AGATAGATAGATAGATAGATAAAGAGGGATAGACGCTTTGGGCAGTGAAATGATGGAGCTTATAGAATCCGATCCAAACATAACTATCGCATAAACGAGGTCTCATATGAAAGATAATGGTCTGGGCTATGCTTTAGGCAGGGTGTGATTTTGAAACAATGAGTTACAACGTTATAATGACGTCATTAATTCCGATCTTTTTAGACAATTTAGCCATGAAGTGATGGAACTTATACAGTCCGATCCTAACATAATTGTCACATGAATGACGTCTCATATGAAAGATAATGGTATGGACTATGCTTTAGGCAGGGTGTGGTTTTGAAACAATGACTTACGACGTCATGGTGACGTCATTAATTTGGGTCTTTTTAGACAATTTAGCCATGAAATGATTGAGCTTATACAGTCCGATCCTAACATAATTGTCACATGAATGAGGTCTCATATGAAAGATAACGGTCTGGACTATGCTTTAGTCAGGGTGTGGTTTTGAAACAATGAGTTACGACGTCATGGTGACGTCATGAATATAGGTCCTTTTACCCAATCAACCCTTAAAATAATGGAGCTTATACAATCCGAGCACAAAATAATAGTCACAAAAATGAGATCACATATGAAAAATAATGTT
>JAAGZN010000839.1 GCA_024206165.1 Bacteroidota bacterium | reverse complement strand
TGAATTCAATGATTTCATGAACTTTAGTGACTTTCAATCCGAGGTCAATGCATTGTTTCAGATTTCTTTCATGTATGACATAACCTTCTTTGTTATAGAGATTTGGTATTAGCTTTGGAGTTGATTTAAACTTTTTCCCCGCGAATAGATTTTCATACGCATGCTTTTGATGTTCTGATAGCATTTCTTCCTGAACTTGCAATCTTTGTGGTGCTAACGGCAAGTGCGCATGATGATCATGTAATTCATGTGGATATTCCAAATCAACTTTAAGAATGTATCCAATATCAGTATTATCTCTATTTAACAGATGTTCAATATTTGTATTTTGAACTTGTGTATTTGTGAACTGTTTGAAGTCACCATAAGGCATCGGTTGAGACATTGCCCATCCATACAGATTGTTTGCGTCGAGATACATTAAGGTATGGTTTTCGTCAGATTCTGCATAACGTTTCATCGATATTGATACACCCCCTCTTATACCTTGTTCGATCATGAGATGAATGTCTCTTTTTTCTTCAGACAATAATTCAAGGTTGATACCTGTCATTTTCAACATTGCATCCCATGCAAGTGATGGAGCGGATATGTAGTTTGCAGGATCGAGTTTATAATATTCTATGCTTTGTCCTCTGAATGATTCAAATATATCAGTCAATAATAACACATCTGTTACCAAATATAATTCATGATAGTCTTGGAAAGTTTGACAGTTGAAATATTGCCAGACATTCTGTGCATGCTCATAGTCTTCATCTGTAATATGACTATCATTCAACTTGTTATAAAATGCCTCTTTCGGTGGTAGACATGTTGATTCTAGCTTCTCAGCATTATCCATCCAATCGTAAGGATAAACTCCTTTTCTTGTCAAAAGCTGAAACTTTCTTTCAATTTCAGCAGTCTCTTCAACAGTCAAATCTCTTTTGAATGGTATTTTCCAGTTTCGATAGTCAATCATATCGTCTCCTTTTAATGCTCTACTGCATGGTGTTCCAGGTTCAAATATTCCTTGTCGCTCAACCTTTCGCTCTTGAATTCGTTGTTGTTCATTAATCGGTCTTTGGGGGTGTGGATAATTTATAATCTGATCTTTCAAATGTTCTTTTACTGATGTAAATTGTTCTTTTGGTAGATTAGTAGCAAGCGTTCCTAAACTTGCATTCAAGAAGCTGAGAGAATCAATGTATTTGACTCCTCGCGTTGTTCTCAATTGACCCTGTTCATTCTCCTCTGTAGATCCGCCAATTTCTGCTGTCAAGATCTTTTCTCGTGTACTAGCAATGATAGAAGTTTCTCTACCCTGTAAATTCTGGAAGACGTGATGCATATCATATCCTTTTAGATTGTGAAAAACAATCGGGATTTTATGTGAATTAGCAATTATGTTTAGATTATTCAAATTGCAGTAAGAGCATGCTGCTCCTCGATACTGACCAGTAATATGACAATGATCTTTAACTTTCTTTCTCGCATC
>JAAGZN010000838.1 GCA_024206165.1 Bacteroidota bacterium | reverse complement strand
TAACAACAAGCAATAATAAATTGAGGGAGAAATTATGTATGACTTGAAATTGAATGATGGTCAAGAATCAAGATATCAGCAAGAAGATTTTCAAGAAGGAGTTGTCATCTAAAATCAGTACAAAAGGGTTGTAAAAAGTCATAAATATGGTAAAGTGCTTTGTTACTTTGTTGCTACTGCTTTGAGGAGCCCCATGAAGCTTGTCCTAGCTGTCCCTGTGGTGAGGCAAGAAGTAAGTTGGGAGTCTCAAAAATTTTAAGGAAAGGAGGAGACCTTGGATTTTAAAGTACATTTTTATCAATAAAGAAATTTATCTGATACACATGATTGTAACTATTATTCCTGGGTTTGAGGTCGATTACAAAGTAAAATGCTTCATTAATGTAAATTAAAGGGGTATAAGAAGGAGAGCAAACAACATGTTTACCTGAAGAATGACAAAATTGCAACTGATGTGTGGGATGCAAGATGGGAAATTACTCTCCCCCTCCCTTGAAATATTTTGAGCCTCCTTCATTTTCCCTTCAAGTCACCATACAGACAAGAAACAAAACTCATGGGATACTTCAAAGCAGTAGCAACAAAGTACCAAAGCAACTTTACATTATAAATGACTTTTTACATAACTTTTGTACTGATTT
>JAAGZN010000837.1 GCA_024206165.1 Bacteroidota bacterium | reverse complement strand
GATACATTACTGAAATTTAACAATCTTCCAATGGACCTAAAGCCTAATCCTTCTAGATATAAATGTAATGCGTGTCTTTTTATTTCTGGAGTTGCTGTTCCTGATCTATGTTTAACTGTGTGTTTGTAATTACATTTTTTTCTTTTTTTTCTTTGTTTTCCTCTCATAAAGCCATCTTTTATGCAGTTTGCTTTATTGCATTTTGGACATTCTGTCTTTTTCATTACTTCTTTTTATATTTGTGAAGTACTAATTTAATTAATCTCTCTCAGATTAGCAATGCCTGATCATTTATAGATTAATATTTAAACAGAGAGGAAATTAATAGAATGTATAAGCGTTAAAAAGAAAGTAATAAACAAGGGAATATCATTGACATAAAAAAGGCAAGAGAAAGAATGCTCTTACCTTCAAATAAAAAATTAATCAAGAATTTCAATAATTTGACCAGCACCAACTGTTCTACCACCTTCTCTAATAGCAAATCTAAGATTTTTTTCCATTGCTATTTCGTTTATCAATTCCACTTCAATAGTTACAGTATCGCCAGGCATAACCATTTCTACTCCAGAAGGAAGTTTAACTTCACCTGTAACATCAGTTGTTCTAAAATAAAATTGAGGTCTATATTTATTAAAGAAAGGAGTATGTCTACCACCTTCTTCTTTAGAAAGGATATAAACTTCAGCTTTAAATTTCTTATGAGGTTTTACAGTGCCGGGTTTACATATTATCATGCCTCTTCTAATGCTAGCTTTTTCGATACCACGCAAAAGCAAACCTACATTATCACCAGCTTCTCCTCTATCTAAAATCTTCCTAAACATTTCAACTCCAGTAATGGTAGATTTCAAATCTTTGGCTCCCATTCCCAATATTTCAACAGAATCACCAGTATTTACAACTCCTCTTTCAATACGACCAGTAGCAACAGTTCCTCTACCAGTAATAGAGAATACATCTTCTACAGGCATTAAGAAATCTTTATCAATTAATCTTTCTGGAAGAGGGATATAGTTATCAACTGCATCCATTAATTCTTCAACTTTTTTAACCCATTTTTCTTCTCCATTAAGAGCTCCTAAAGCTGATCCTTGAATAACAGGGACATTATCTCCATCAAATTTATAAGCATTTAATAGATCTCTTACTTCCATTTCTACTAATTCTAATAATTCAGGATCATCAACAGCATCAACTTTATTTAAGAAAACTACTATTTTGGGTACTCCAACTTGGTTAGCAAGTAATATATGCTCTCTAGTTTGAGGCATAGGTCCATCGGTTGCGGCTACCACTAAAATAGCTCCATCCATTTGTGCAGCACCAGTAACCATATTTTTAACATAATCAGCATGTCCAGGACAATCTACATGAGCATAATGTCTTGTTGCTGTTTCATATTCTATATGAGAAGTATTAATAGTGATACCACGTTCTTTCTCTTCAGGAGCATTATCTATACTTGAAAAATCTTTTTTTTCTGCCATACCTTTACCAGCAAGCACTGAACTTATTGCAGCTGTCAAAGTAGTTTTACCATGATCAACGTGGCCTATTGTACCAATATTGACGTGCGGTTTAGAACGATCAAAAGTTTCTTTAGCCATAACTAAAATTTCTATATTTATATATTAAAAAAAACAAGGTAACTATTTGATTAGTCTTATTTCTAACAAATTTAAAATAAGCTTGTGAATATAACAAATGATACCAAATAAAAGTTGCAAACTCCGCCTCATAAACAAACCGCAACGAGCCAATGACGGGATTTGAACCCGTGACCTCTTCCTTACCAAGGAAGCACTCTACCCCTGAGCTACATCGGCCAACAGAGCGGGAGACGGGAATCGAACCCGCAACCTACAGCTTGGAAGGCTATCGCTCTACCAATTGAGCTACTCCCGCAAATCTTATTTTTTTATCAAAGTGGGGAGAGCAGGATTCGAACCTACGAAGGCATAAAGCCAGCAGATTTACAGTCTGCCCCAGTTGGCCACTTTGGTATCTCCCCCCAATTAATATTTCTCTATCTATTATCTTTCGGAATCAATGCTTTTCTTGATAATCCATATCTTTTTCTTGAATCATCGACATCAATTAATTTAACTTCTACTTCATCTCCTATATCAAACACCTGTCTGATATCATCAACTCTTCCCCACATTACTTCTGATATATGTAGTAATCCATCGATATTAGGTAAAAATTCAATAAAAGCACCATAATCTTTTATTACTTTAACTCTCCCTTTGTATACTTCACCAATTTTAGGCTTTGACAACATAGTATTTTATTTTTATAATTAAATCTGAATTAATTTATAATTATTACGTTAATTTGCTCTTAAGCTCCTTTAGTATATAATAATCATTTTCTTATTTCAGAAAGATTTAACAAAACTATATATATTTTCTCTTTTTTTCAAATAAATCACACTTTTTTTTAAAATATCTAATATTAGCGACTTATTTCTTTAAGAAGTTTTTTGAAATATTTTTCTTGTATAGGTTTAATTTCTGTTTCTCTATTTTTCTTTTTAATTAAATCTATTATACTAGAATCATTGAATTTTTTTTCATTAAGTTTTGATTTGGATAGTTTGGGTAAAAGATTAATTATTGATTCATATATTCTTTTTATTTCAGCTTCTGAATCAGCATTTTCTAAATTTTGTAATAAATATACCAATGCCCTCATGCCTTGTTCATTTTTATCTATCTTTATATATTCAAGCATTGTATCAAATAAGAAATAGTAACCTTGACATGCCGAATAAGTAAAACAAGTAAATTCTATCTCTTTTTCATTTCCATCTTCTTCTTCTTCATATTCAATAAAAGGTTCATTTAGTAATTTCTTGATTTTAATACTTCCTAAATTTTTAGTTAGATATTTAAAAGTTTTAATACTATTATTTATTAAAGCAGATTGTATCAAATTATATCCATCTTCATCTTGTTCAAATTTTGTATTTTTATCTATTTTATCAATTTCGATTAATAGTATTTTTAATACTTTCAAATTATTTGTATTTGCAGCATATGAACATAAATCTAACAATTTTTGTTTGTCATTTTCTCCTTCAATGAAATACTTACTTTTATTTTCGATAATAAATTCTATGTTTTCATTTAATTTAGCTATTGTATATTTTTTTATTAAATCATAATATAAGTCTATGGGTAGCTTATCATTATTTTCAATAATGCTATCTAAAATTATTTTCAAACATTTTGGATCTATATTTGTTTCCAATAAGTATTTTTTATAATCAAAAGTTTCTTGAATTGATAAATTATATTGTAATAATAATGAGTTAAAAACTGTCTCTAATCCAAATAATCCAACAATCTTTAATTTAATATTGATATTAGAAGTAACAAATATATTATTATAGTATTCTTCTTTAAGTTTTATTGGAGCATATCGCAAAATCAAATTTTGAAATTTTCTCTTATCGTAATAATACTTGAAAATTCTTTTATATTTAGTCAAAAAAAGAGGATTTGCAATATTATGTAAAATATGATTAACATTCTTTTCTAAATCTTCTCTTTCTACTTCCATTTTTTCATATTTTACTAGATAATCCAAACTATTTTGTAATTCTTCAAGAGTTCCGGAGGTATATAGTTCTTTTTCTTCTTGAGTTAAAAATTTTACTATATTTAAATTCAAATCTGCATTGTCATCTAAATTAGAATCGTTGTTTTCAATAAAGTTTTGAGGAAGACCTGAAATATTATCTTCAGCTGAGTTATTAGAATTCAAACTTTCTCCATCGATTGGTCGGATTGGAATATTGGTTCTAGCATTGTCATTAATTGAGTTATTCAAATTTTCTATAGTACCAGAATTTGTATTTTTAGCTTCAACTATATCTTCTATTAGGCTTAAATCTGATTTTTCTAAACTATCATCATTTGAATTATTTGAATTCTCCATACTGTCAGAATTTGTATTATTACTTTCAATTTTATCTTCTATTATGTCTAAAATATTATCTATAGTTGAATTATTTGCAATTTGCAAGCTTTCAGGAGGCATTGAATTATAATCGGGTTTATTAGAATTTAGAATTGAAGCTCCTTCCGTTGTCTCTAAAATTATATCAGTTGGATTATTTGAATTTTGTGTATTTTGTTGAGATCTAAAACTATCATTTTTGATTGGTATATTAGAATCTGAGATAGTATTTGTATTAAAATCATTCTTTTCATTTGTAACTTGATTAAGATCTGAAATATTATTTCTTGACCTTTTATTTAAATCATTATTTTCGTTAAAGTCTGGCACATTACAACAAACTATAATTAACCATAAAAAAAAAATCTTATACATAAATCAAAATTAAAAACTTAGTAAAAAATTCATTTTAAAATTTTTCATTTATAAATAATACAAATTATATCATTTACTTTCTAAAAAAATCTTTATCATTCAAATATGCGATTTTTTATGCAAATTATATATTTTATTTATCATTTTCATAAACTTTAAATTTAGCATTAAGTTTTTTTACTGCCCATATCCATATCATTAAAACAATAGAGACAATTCCAAATATTATATGTCTCACATTTTTAATTTTACCAAATCCCATAGGAAGTATAAAAATTGTAAGTAAAATAGAACTTATTCCTTTACCTAAACGTGATCCTACTCCATCTACTGCTGCTTTACCTTTTATTTTAGATTCTTCATCTAGAGGTATATAAGTTGCTTCTTTTGTAGGTTCAAAAAAAGAATATTTTGAAGCTTTAACTAATACCAAATTGGTCCACCCTAAGACAACAGATGCAAAAATATTGCTTATTCCAAACTCATGCAATACTTTACCAAAAAAATTATCAAAATATAAAAAGGAAAAAAACAGAGAGCTTACGATTAAAAAAACAAGAGGGGTAAACAAAGCTGCATAAATCCATTTTTTTCTTTGTAAATAAGTAGCAAAAAAAGCAAGTATTGTTGATAAAATACCACCAATCATTATCTGATTTCCACCAATCTTAGTTAAAATTGTCTCATTTCCATTCGCATATTCTGCCCATCTATCTTTAATTACTGATTCTATTAATGAAGTGGACATATTATAACATAGTACTATTATTGCTATATAAATTAAATATTTTGATTTTGATAATAAACTAAAAGATTCTTTAAAAGAAAATTTCTTATTTGTCTTATCAATTTTTTTTGTAGGCTTATGATCTGTTTTTAATTTTGATATACTTTTAAAAAAATAATTATATGTGATAAAAGCAAAAGAAGCTAGAAATAACACAGATATCAAAATACTATCTGGTTTACCCATAAAAATATATGCTACAAAAAAACCAGCTAAAGCACTGCCTAAATTTCCTGCTAAAGGAAAAAAGCCATAAAAGCGTTTTGATTGATTTAATGAAGTAAGATCATTAGCAAGTGTCCAAAAAGAAATTCCAAGAGCATAGCTACCCCATAATTCAGAATGAATATAAAATAATGAAGTATGCCAATTTCTAACAATTGACCAAAGACCTTTTAAACTTGGTATCTTATTCATCATTAAGTCATAAAATTTATCAAGTTTTAAACTCTGAGAATAAGGATAGAGTATTAATCTAAATATTAAAAAGAAAAGGATTAGATATATAATAACAAAATTAAATCTACCATCTCTTCCAAAAGATCTACTTAAGATAGTATATATTATCGTAAATAATATAACAGCTGGAGTAACTCCATAAGCTTTTAAATAATAAAGTGCTTCAGCTCCACCTTCTCCAATTACAAAAGAATCTTTTAATACTCTTAAAGAAGAATATCCAAAAGTAAAACAAAAATTGATAACACAAAGAGGCAAAAATACATTTAACTCTTTTTTATAAATAGGAAAAAGCCAGTTACGTATTTTCCCGAAAGGTTTATCTGAATTCATATTTGACAATCTATAAGGAATAATTAGACTATTTAATATTTTTTACAGAAATAATCAAATTTGAATGAATTAAATCTGTAAAATATATATTTTATTAATATTAAATTTTAAATTTTATATATAGTGTTTGTAAGAAAACAAAACCACAACTAAAAATCACAATTTAAGTTGTGTATAAATCAAAAAAGAAGCAATAAGCATATAAAACCAGAAAACATATGAAAAGCACATCTATCGAATAATAAGTTAATTAAT
>JAAGZN010000835.1 GCA_024206165.1 Bacteroidota bacterium | reverse complement strand
GCAAACGTTTATCTACATAGTAAACGTTTAGTTTTAAAGGCCTTATGCAGCGAAAAAATCGATATCGATTTAATTATCTAATATCAAAATTCAATCTTTCCTGATCATGTTGGTGTTTATTTCACGCTTCTAGGACAATTGGAAGTATTTTTAATCATTTTTTGAAATTAGGTACTAACTGCGAAATCAAGAATCGATTTATGACGTCATAACGAGTACATATTCGGAAAATTACTTTGGCAGTGTATAGGAAGAAAATGTTTGAAAGGGTATTGCATCTAACAGGCTCGATAGATAACAAAATCCGATACGGGACTAGTAATTTCAATCTTTTGCGCGTTCGAAAAAATTATTTTCAAAACATTTCGACCCACAGGGGGGCTGTGGTTTCCGTTTGAAAAAGGGCACTACGCACATTTCTAATCACGCGCGGTCAAAATACCCGCGTAGCAGGATTCGCGCGTATATTAAAGCAACAACAACGTCAGATCAAATCTGTCACAGCGAGTTGCGAGAGAACTAAATCATGGTGGAAAGCTGCTATCGACGCCGGATTAATAGTCGATCTTTGCTT
>JAAGZN010000834.1 GCA_024206165.1 Bacteroidota bacterium | reverse complement strand
TTGAAGGACGCCTTTACTGCAATCATTTTTCTTTGTAAAGCTGATGCAAAGACATTTGATTTCTGTTCCAACATCAGATCCTCGGTAGTATAGTGGTGAGTATCCCCGCCTGTCACGCAGGAGACCGAGGTTCAATTCCCCTCCGAGAGGCTGTTTTGGAGATAGTCGTCCTTGTAACTTTTTTTCGAAGGGAGCCTTATAGGAATTAAGTTTTTCATGTGCTGAAGACATATTTACTTATCTGCCATTAATTGTGTCGATATTTGAGTGACATAGAGCAAAGTTATCACTTTTGCCTTAAAAGGACTGGATTTTTTGAAAGACAGCCTTACTGCAATCATTTTTCTTTGTAAAGCTGATGCAAAGACATTTGATTTCTCTTCCAACATCAGATCCTCGGTAGTGTAGTGGTGAGTATTCCCGCCTGTCAGGCAGGAGACTGGGGTTCGATTCCTCGCCGGGGAGGTTGTTTTGAAGATAGTTGTCCCTGTAACTTTGATTCCAAGAGAGCCTTATACCAATAAGGTTTTTCATGTGCCCAAGACATATTTACTTATCTTTTATTAG
>JAAGZN010000833.1 GCA_024206165.1 Bacteroidota bacterium | reverse complement strand
GCTTTGTTATGTTGTTTTCTGTTGTATTACGGTCTCAAAAAATGCACACTGACACACAGACAGACAGACAGACAGACCAACAGACAGACAACCAAAGAAACAAACATGCTTGGATCAATTCCAAATAAATATTACATGGTGGAAATGCACCAGATTAGCATACAGAACCAAAATATATGTCATTGCATAGCACTTTGCAAGGAAACATGTGAGTTCAGAGCAAAAATATTCACTTTGGCAGCATTTTTCAGTCCAGCACAGTGCAAAATGCAACAAATACACAGGCATTAGACATTTTTGTGTAAGGCAATTAATATTTGTTCCAATGTAAATGGCATTGGGAATGTTTTTACTTATGAAAGGCATTTGTTTTCATGTGGTTTCTATATATTTTGCAGCATCTGGTTGCTTTGTTATGTTGTTTTCTGTTGTATTACGGTCTCAAAAAATGCACACTGACACACAGACAGACAGACAGACAGACCAACAGACAGACAACCAAAGAAACAAACATGCTTGGATCAATTCCAAATAAATATTACATGGTG
>JAAGZN010000832.1 GCA_024206165.1 Bacteroidota bacterium | reverse complement strand
CCTGCGTGCCAAGCTCCTGCCCCGAGCTGCTCCAGCAGGTCGAGCAGGAGGCTGCGGAGGGAGGCGGCGGTGGCGAGCCTAGTCCATGTCAAGGACGTAGAATATATTCTAAGTCCTTGGCTGGAAGGCCCTATAGCATGCAAGTCAAATTTCTGAGTGCCATAACTCGGCCAAAACATTATATTTCTGGTCAGATCCAATGATGATAGCCCTCCTTGACATCTCCTGAAGACATCACCAAAAAAGAATGTTTAAAATAATTCATTTCCTTGGAGCTACAGCCAATTTTCCGTCACCCCCAAAATAGTGCGCCCCCAAAATAGTGCATGGGCTGCTGGTTGGCCCAGACCAGAGCCCGGAGCCTGGGCTGGTCCAATCAGCGGCCGGTGCACTATTTTGGGGGCGCACTAATTTGGGGGCGCACTAATTTGGGGGTGCACTAATTTGGGCGCCTCCAAAATAGTGCACCAGCCACTGATTGGCCCAGCCCAGAGCCCGGAGCCCGGGCTGGGCCAATCAGAGGCCGGTGCACTATTTTGGGGGCGCACTAATTTGGGGGCGCACTAATTTGGGGGCGCACTATTTTGGGGGCGCACTATTTTGGGGGCGCACTATTTTGGGGGTGACAACAAATTGGCTGTAACTCCAGAAAAATAAATAATTTGAACCCAATCTTTTTTGTGATGCCTTCAGGAGATGCCAAGGAGGGCTATCATCATTGGATCTGACCCAAAATATAATGTTTTGGCCGAGTTATGGCACTCAGAAGTTTGACTTGCACGCTATAGGGCCTTCCCACCTGCAACCCAGATTCATGGATTGATCTGGTTGCTAATGCGACTAGACATGGCCGCGCCCGCACTGGTGCTGCACGGTGGCCCTGTAGCCGAGGGACAATGTGCTCCTGTCTGGCAGAAGCCTCATCACCAACTGGTCGCGGGACCTGTCGCTCGCCAGGTCCGCTGGCGGGCCGGCAGACACAGAGGACATCTGGCTGGCGAGCCACGAGGTGAGTGCGCGGCACACTATGGGCCGTCAGCCGTCAGCATCATTATCATCCGCAAGCCATCAGCATCCGCAACTCTGAAAATATCAAGATTTCAATGTGCTATTCGGTTCAGCTGAGGTAAGTTTATTACAACATGTTTTGCATGGCCGGTTAGTCGGACATGATGTTCCCGCAGTGAGACATCACAATAGAGTGAAGATAGTGTCCCAAATCCCAGCGCAGCAGCTGGCGGTACAGCTGGTTGTGCGCCGTCCTCTGTGATCCAGGCGCCGTATTCGCAGCCGACAGCTGGCCGGCGGACCGGCGCCAGACGGGCCGTCATGCCGGCGAGGGCGGCCATCATCCGGCCCACCTTCGCCTCGTCCTCCTTCCTCTGGACCCAGACCCTGGCCACGGACTCCACGAGCACCACCACCGGCTGCACCCCGTCCCGGGG
>JAAGZN010000831.1 GCA_024206165.1 Bacteroidota bacterium | reverse complement strand
TTATTTGATGAATATGCGCTTTTTTGTTAGTGACTCCAAGCTCTTGTGGTTGAAATAATAAAGTTAAACTTACGTGGAATTAGTTTCAGCAGCAAATAACTGAATTCCTTCAAATAATCAGTACCTTACAATTAACTTTTGCAATACAGCTCGTTATCCATTGCAAATATTCCTTCCCCGTACATGTTTAACCTCTTGGCCTTCAGACACTTTTTAGAAGTGAGGAAATGAACTTTGTGATACAATTCTAGGTCGTGAGAGAAATTGTTTTTGTTTTTGCGTGGAAAGTTTGAAGCGCGGACAAGTCACGAGGTCAAAAATCGCCAATGAAATTCAAGGGCTTTTAGGCCATCACAGCTTTGACGGCCATGTTTACGCCATCGTTTCGATACTTTCAAACCCTTACAGTACATATGTAGAAAGAGAAATGAAAGGATTCTTAACCATTTTGAGGCCTCAGAAATTACAAAATCTAGGAAGCTTCCAGGGGCTTTGGCCTTAGCAGTTTTTGGCCTCTCTCTCTGCAGCCATGCATTTTGTAAATGTTCCAGCTTCATAGCTCATTGCCGGAGCAAATGTTTAAATCCCTCTCTGTAAAACTAAGACTCAGGGCTACAAATCAATGGCT
>JAAGZN010000830.1 GCA_024206165.1 Bacteroidota bacterium | reverse complement strand
TGAATATATAAATAACCATATAGATGCTCATAAAATTGGTAACATTGAAAACTTACAATTAGAGTAGCTCTTTAGAGCTTATTGCGACTTACAGTCAAGATAATAATTCCACCATCTTCAGATGGTCGGTATTTTAATTCATTTTGAATTTGTTCACATAGATTATAAGTTGCTAAACTCAAAAATATTGATTTATATTCTATATGTTCATATTCATAAATATAATTTTCTATTCGAGTTGTGTTTCCTTCTATGATATGTTCTAAAGAACATTTTTTTATTGCCTTATTAAAAACTAACTGCAAATTCATGTTTTTAAATATCTCATAAACAAGTATGAATGGAATTAAAGAATATAAGTTAGGTTCATCACAAGAAAATGTATAATACGAATTTTTACAAACTAAAGTGTCTATTTTATCTTCATAATTAGTGTTTGTAAGCAAACAAAACTATAGTTAAAAGTTACAATTTAAATTCATGTATATATCACAAAAGAAGTAGTCAGCTTATAAAAACACAAAATATACCAAAAATATACCTATCGAATAATAAGTCAATTCCTT
>JAAGZN010000829.1 GCA_024206165.1 Bacteroidota bacterium | reverse complement strand
TAACGTTGTTTTCCTTTTGCCTTTCCATCTTTTGTACATACATTATGATGGCATTTAGGGCATTGTTTGTTTATCATTTGTATTTTTTGCTTTGGTGAATATACAAATTTACCAAAACTATTCTTTAGTAGCAATACCAATAAATTAAATTTAATAACTAAAAATATTCAAAAATGACACAATCGTATAATTTTTTTATAATTTTAAATATAATAATAATTTTTAATTCATGCAGTTCAATAGATTATAAAAGAAATATAAATAAAGATTTAGAACAAAATTTACATTTTCACCAAGCAATAAATAAGGAAATTAGCAAAGAAGATAAATTTCGTTTAGCAAGAAAGTATAGCAAAGAAGGAAATTATGAAAAAAGTTTAAAGATTTTTGAAGAGCTAATTGAAAAAGGTAGCGTTAGATCCATATACAATAAGGCATGTATATATAGAGATATTAAAGGATCAAAAAACACCTTAAATGTGCATTTAATTTATTTAAAGAAGCAGCAATAAATGGGCTTGCTGAAGCTCAATATAATTTAGGTTATATGTATTTAAATAGTCAAGGAACAAGTTATAATTATAATTACGGTTTATATTGGATTAGAGAAGCGGCAAGAAATGGTATAACCAAAGCTCAAAAACATTTAGCTTGCATTTATTATGAGCAGCAAAATTATGATCTTGCTTCTTATTGGTTAAAGAAAGCATCACTAAGAAATAATTAGAAAATTTAAACACTAACATCACAATAACCGATTTTTGATAAAATTTTAGATATTCTATGTTTTAAATTTCTTAACATATGAAGATCTTCTAATTTAAGTAGATTAGATAGATTATGTTTTCTAGTTTTAATAACATTTTCTGGCTTAAGTAACCATATATTATTTTTAGTAATAACAATTTCCTTATGAGCCCTAGATAAAGTATTTATTGTAAAAAAAGGAACTGGATCTAAAATTATTCTATTATGATCTTTTTTTCCTATTATAATATTTGTAATAAATATATTATGATTCTTTAAAACTTTGTAACCATTTGAATCCATTGCTTTAGGAGAACCTGTCACATAGCATTCTAGCTTTGTATTAAAATTACTTAGTTTATTTTTATTTATTTTTATAGCATTTGTAAAGCATAAAAGTGATATTTGAGCAGCCAAAGCTCCCATAGATTGTCCTAAAAAAGTTATTTTTAAATCATTTGTTTTTTTCTGATGCTTTTTAGCATCCATTTCGATAATATCTATTATTCTTTCGATAGTTGGTTTTACAATTCCTTCATATGCAAATTTATTCAATTTAACATTTATTAAGGAATCATTTTTGTGCTTTATTTGATACGAGTTTTTTTTATGATATTTTTTTGAAGAATCAAAAATTTTTAAGACAAAAGGTAAATTTGTGATAGTTTTTCTATCATCTTTGGGAAAAGCACTTCTGAAAACAATATAATATTCTAATAAAATCAAGTCTCTAATAATAATAATTTGAGGATCTTTAGGCCTTTTTATGAAGTTATTATTTATTGCTATAACATCAACAATTTCAAACATTCTATAATATTTTGATGTTCGCTTTTTATGACGCATAGGTTCATATAAAATATATCCTCCTTTTTGTAATTTATTTTCAAAACTTATTGTTTCAAAAGTATAATGTTTATTATTGGTCTTAAATAGATTTTTAATATGTATTATATCTTCTTTATTTATTTTTCTAATATTGTCACCTATTTTGTGAGTGCTTATTTTAGCAAATAATACTGAAAGCTTAATAATATTAGCAAAATTACAAATAGTATCAATTCTAGTATTGGATATATCTTTATATATTTTAGTTTGTATAATATCTGATTGGTTATACTTAATATTTGGTAATAATAAATAAGAGTTACTTGACTGCTCACTTAGATCAATTTTTATAAATTCTTTAATATTAACTATGTTATTTCTATATGTATTTACATCATTAACATTTATATTTTCAGCTGATAAACTTAAAAATATAAAAATTTGCAAAACAAAAAATTTAAATACACGCTTGAAACATATCTTATAATCAATCATAACTTTTAAAATATAGGTTATTTATAAGATAAATTATAAATATTAAAGCAATTAAACAATTTTCAAAAAAATTCAATATTGAATAATATGTTAATATCTAAGAAATATTGAAGAAATTTTACGCAAAGAAAAGACTAAGTTAACTTTCTAAAATAAAAAGTAACTACTCCCCATACTCCAAATTGTTCTCCTTCTTTAACTTCAATTTTAGGGAATTTTTTATTTTTAGGAATTAAATAAATTATATTATTAGATTTTTCAATTTTTTTAAGAGTAAATCCTCCTTCATACCAACATAAACATATCTTATTATTATAGTCAGTAATACTCTTATCAATAACAACTAAATCATCGGGAAAAATACCTTCATCTTCCATACTATATCCTGTAACTCTTCCAAAAAAAGTAGAATCAGGATTGCGTATCACATATTTATTCAAATCTAATTCTTTTTCTATATAATCATTTGCCGGACTAGGAAATCCACATTCAATTTTTGAGAGAAAAAGAGGTAAATATTTTAAACTTTTTGGATCACTTTTATAAATGTCAATTTTATTTTTATTTATAGACATAATAACTAATATCTTCTTAAAATTATTAAATATATAACATAGAATTAACCATCAACAAATTAAGTACTTAATTATACTTAAACAAATTAAATGCAATAATATAATCAAATAACATCTATAAATAAGTATAAATATATTATTTATACAATTTATATTTAATAAAACAAATAAATAAATGGGTATAAGTTAATCATTTATAAAATATTGTTATAATAATAATACAAAACAACCAAATCAGTCGCATAAAATAAAATCAATATTCAATAAATACAATTTATTAATCATATAATTAATTATTGCTTTTTATTTTAAGAAAAATTCAATAAATATTATATAAGAGCGTGATGTAACTAAAGTTAACATATAAAAATCGATTAGATATTTTAAAAATCAGATAAATAGTTAACAAAAGATTTTAAAATAATATTTGTTAAACATTAAATATAAAGATATGAATATTTTGATAAAAAAAATTATAAATAAAGGGTTCATAATATCATTATTTACTAGCATTTTCATACTTACAGAATGCAAAAGAACTCCAGAAGATGACTATGATGATGTAACATCAGATAGTACGTTAAATAACCAAAAATTAAAATTAGGAAAAAAAATAACTCTTCCTAGCAATGACTTAAAAATAAAAACTAATAAAGAAACGAGTGGAAATGAAAAGAATAATAATCAAAGTCAAAGTAGCCAAAATCAAAGTCAGGATGAAATTCAAAAAAAGCAAAAACCTCAAATTCAAAATCATATATCAGTAATAACAAAAAAAGGTGATGAGAAACAAAAAGGTGTTGATTCAAACAAAAATAAAGGTTCTCAAAAGCAAAACTTAAAAAATAATAATACTGCAAAAAACAAAAGTAGAGTTTTAAATGGTATAATAGATAATGATCGTCAAAATAATAATATAGAAAAACATATCCCTCCATATAATTCAGTTAATAATAATCCGCAAAATTACATTTATAGACAAAATAATAATGGGTATAATAAACAATTAAATAATTTTAATACTCAAGGTTATGGTAACAACTCTAATCTAAATAGAGCAAAGCAAAATTTTAATAATAACCCAAATGGTATTCCTAATCAAAATTACAATTCTAATCCTAATAATAATCTAAGACAAAATAACCTAGGCAATAATTTTAATCCGAATAATATTCCAAATCAAAACAACAATTTTAATCCGAATAATATTCCAAATCAAAACAACAATTTTAATCCAAATAATATTTCAAATCCAAATAATAATTTAAATCCGAATAATAATTTAAATCCGAATAATAATTTAAATCCGAATAATAATATTCCCATATCAGATAATAACCATTCAAAGAAAAAAAATAATATAAACCAGAAAAATAATATAAACCAGAATAACAATAACCCCAATAATAACTTAAATCTTAATAATAATAATCCTAATAATGATTTGAATCGTAATATAAATAACGAACAAAATGATGAAAACCAAGAAAAGAATATAAAAAAGTTTAATATATATTACGGACAAAATAATGAGAATAAAACAGTATTTAAAATAAATAAAAATGTATTTGAATTAAATAATGTACTTACAATCACTACTTTTCCAGCACAAATAGAAAATGAATTAATAAACAATCAAGCAAATTGCAAAATAGATTTTAAAAAAGGTTATTTAATGCCTATCAAAGAAAATGATCATTTTAATAATCCTACTGATTCTGTATTCTTACAAATATTTCATATTAAACAAAATGAGAATGATTATTCTGAAATTCAAGCTAAGATATATACAAAAATCGACAAAAAAGCAGATAATGGTACTAATTTTATTAATATTAGAATTTCTCCTTCAATTAATGTTCCGTTTGAAGATTTTGAAAATTTGAATTCTAAACTAAACATTAAAATAAATTCAGCTCATTTTCCAAATCTAGAAAATAATATAGAACAAATTAAAAGTAGGGAAGAAGTAATTAAAAAATTTATGGAAAACTTAGGATTTATATTTAATAAAAATGAATCAAATGAACCAGAAATAAATATATCAAATCATAATATTAATAATTTATTTAAATTTTTAATTAGCTTATTAAATAAATCACAAAACAAAATTGCAAAAAATAAAAAAACTCCAAAGCTTGATGCAGAAGATATGTATGATGAAAACCAAAATATAAATGAATATAATAATGAATTAGTTGACAATAGAGAACAAAATAATAATCAAAATATTCAAAATCAAAACAACAATCAGATAATAGATAATAACCAAAAGCAAAAAGAAAATAATCAATTAATCATTAATGATTCACAAAACTTAAAAAAGAAAAGACAAAAAAAACAAAAGAGGATAATGAAAAAGGTGAATAAAAAGAAAAATAAGAAGCAAAATTTCAATAATCAAAAACAAATAAATAATAACTTAATTAAAGAAAACGATCAAAATAATATAATAGGAACCCCTCCTCCTCCAATACCTGCTAATAATAATATAATTAATAATATAAATATTCCAATACCAGGAGATCCAAACCAAGTATTAAATGCTCTTAATTTTAATAATAATGAACAGATACCTAATATTTCAAATAAACAATTTCCTTTTAATTTAAATAATTCAGATCAATCTAGTAATTCAGAAATAGATAATAATAAACAAAGTTAAAACAAAGTAGTAAGATAATTGTAAAATTAATATTTCAAAAAAGGTCTTAGTTAAGCAAATATAAAAAAAGGTTCCTAAGTGGAGCCTTTTTTTATTATTAATAATTGATAACTATTGTACCCGGAGTGGGACTCGAACCCACACGGACTTTAAAGTCCACAGGATTTTAAGTCCTGCGTGTCTACCAATTCCACCATCCGGGCAGCAAAATAATTATCCAATTTAAAATTTATTAAATAGAAAACCAAGTAAATATTAACTTAGAGCGAGAAACGGGACTTGAACCCGCGACCCCAACCTTGGCAAGGTTGTGCTCTACCAACTGAGCTATTCTCGCAATGTTCAAAAGATATTTAAATAATTATAAATTTCTTCATTCGATAATTTTAAAATATTTTAAAATTTATAATGCAAATACAAATAATTAAAAAAAATATTTCATTTACATCAATAAATAACAAATATAGTCAATATTAATTTAAATTCAAGCAAGTTTTAAAGTTCCTTGTAAAAAGTTTTTTGCAAAAATGAGTTTGGCTTCTCGATTATGTATATTTTCCCATCCTTTATTTTTTAAAGCTATATATATAATTCCCGCCTGTTGAAGATGACCAATGGGTTTTCCAACAAGATATTCTCCAAATTCAGTAATGACAGGACTATGACCTACGATCATTAAATTATTAATATCTTTATCAAGTTCATCAATAATGTTTATGTAATTTGATGTTTTACAGTTATAAAGAGATTCTTTATGCTCTATATTGCTTATGTTATAACCTATATTTTTTGATATTATTTGAGCTGTTTGTGATGTCCTAACTGCTGAACTAGAAATTATTTTATCAAAAAAGAAATCTTTTTCTAATAAAAATTTAGATAATCGATTTATCTTAGTAACTCCAAATGATGTCAATTCTCTAAGTATATCATTACCTGGCAATTTACATGATAAAGCTTCTGCATCACCATGCCTAATTAAAATCAAAGATTTTTCTTGCATAATGTATTTAACTATTTATTAGAATTATAGAATATATTTTAAATACTAAGTTTATTCATAAAATATAGTCTTCAAAATAACTTCAATATTAATTATTTATTTTCTTTATTTAAACTGATTACAAAAATAATAATTAAAGTTTATATAAATGTAATTTTGTAATATTATTGAATAAAATATTTATTTAAATATTGTTTATTAGCAAAAAATAAAAAATAGACTACCGATAAATTAAAATATTTAACTTCCAATATCATAGATCAATATTTATTATTTTTAATATTATTTTTTATATAAACAAAAAAATGCGATATTAGCGTTTTTATCTTTTATATCAATGCGATTAAAAGTAATCGTAATTAGCAATATATATTAAAATTATTTAGTTTATATTTTTATATCTGAACTTAATATGTTAAATATAGGGTTATCTGAATATCACTTAGTAAAAAATTTATTTGAAAAATAATAAAAATATTTATGAAATTAAAGAGTGATTTTCAATACAAAAAGTAAATTTATTTAATAATATCAATATTATTCTGTATTTATGTTTAAAAATCTTATCATAGTAGAGTCGCCCGCAAAAGCTAAAACAATAGAAGGATATTTAGGAAATCAATTCAAAGTAGTTTCTTCTTATGGACATATAAGAGATTTGCCAAAAAATAATAAAGCTATTGATATACAAAATGGCTTTGAGCCAACATATATTATTAGTAAAGACAAAACAGATGTTGTAAATAATCTAAAAGCCCTTTCCCATAAATTCGATTTAATATATCTAGCAAGTGATGATGATAGAGAAGGAGAATCTATTGCTTGGCATTTAAAAGAAGCCTTACAACTTGAAATAGATAATACGAAAAGAATAGTATTTAGAGAAATAACAAAAAAGGCCATTACTAATGCTATAGAAAATCCAAGAAATATAGACATGGATCTAGTAAATTCTCAACAAACAAGGAGAATATTAGATAGATTGGTAGGTTTTGAACTTTCTCCTATTCTTTGGAGTAAAATAAAAACAGGGCTCTCAGCAGGAAGAGTACAATCTGTTGCCGTTAGAATGATTGTGGAAAGAGAAAGAGAAATTCTTTCTTTTAAATCTAAAAATTCTTTTAAAGTTAGAGCCACTTTTGATTTAGATAATAATAAAATATTAGAATCAGAACTTGAAGAAAAATTAAAAAGTGAAATAGAATCTAAAGAATTTTTAGAAAAATGTAAAGATGCTAATTTTGAAATTAAAAATATAGATAAAAAGCCAGCTAAAAAGTCTTCCTCTGCTCCTTTTACCACTTCAACATTACAACAAGAAGCAAGTCAAAAACTTGGTTTCTCAGTATCGCAAACTATGGTTTTGGCTCAAAAACTTTATGAAGAAGGTAAAATTAGTTATATGAGAACAGATTCGGTAAATCTTTCTGATGAAGCGATTTCTAAGGCTAAAGATGAGATTATTAATTCTTATGGTAATGAATATCTAAATATTAAAAAATATAAAACTAAATCTGATACCGCTCAAGAAGCTCATGAAGCAATAAGGCCTACAGACTTTTCTAAAAAAGAAGTTTCTGAGGATTTTAATAGTCAAAGACTATATAATTTGATATGGAGAAGAGCAATTGCATCTCAAATGTCTGATGCTAAACTTGAAAAAACAATAGTCGAAATTAAGAATGATAAATCTGATTATAGATTTATTGCAAAAGGTGAAGTAATAAAATTTAAAGGATTTTTAGAAGTATATAGCTCTTCTGATGAAGATAGTGAGTTATCTAAGATGTTACCACCATTAAATATTGGTCAAAAATTAAAATTAGATAATATTATAGCTCGCCAAAGATTTACAAAACCTCCTGCTAGATTTGCGGAAGCTGCTTTAGTTAAGCAATTAGAAGAAAGAGGTATTGGAAGACCTTCTACTTATGCTCCTACTATTTCTACTATTCAAAAAAGAGGATATGTAATTAAAGAATCCAGAGAAGGAATTGAAAGAAAGTATATTTCATTGATTTTAAAAGATAAAGAAATTAAAAGAGATGAAAATAAGGAAATTACAGGAGCTGAGAAAAATAAACTCTTTCCTACTGATATTGCGATGATAGTTAATGATTTTCTTGTTGAACATTTTCCTAATATTACTGATTATGGCTTTACAGCTTTAATGGAAACTAAATTGGATCAAATAGCACATGATCATAAACCTTGGAGGGAAATAATTTCAAAATTTTATAAAGTATTTAAAGGCCAAGTTGATAGAACAGGTGCCATAGAAAGAACTGATGTAAAAACTTCAAGAGAATTAGGTATTGATCCTAAAACAAGTAAGAAGGTTATCGCTAGAGTTGGTAGATATGGCCCCATTGTACAAATCGGACAAAATAATGAAGAAACTGGAGAAAAAGCCAGATTTGCTCCTTTAAGAAAGGGGCAATTAATCGAAACTATTACTTTAGAAGAAGCTCTTGAATTATTTAAATTGCCTCGAGAAGTGGGGGTATTTGAAAAATCTACTATGATTGCTAATATTGGTCGATTTGGTCCTTATATTAAACATGAAAACAAGTTCTATTCTATTCCTAAAGATTTTGATCCTTTTACTATTGATGAAGCAAATTCTATTCAAATTATTAAAGATAAAAGAGAAGCTGAAAAGAAAAAAATAATTAAATTTTTTGATGAGGCTCCTGAAATACAAGTTTTAAATGGAAGATTTGGACCATATATTAAAGCAGATAAAAAAAATATTAAAATTCCAAAAGACCTTGATGCTTCTAAGCTTACTTTGGATAAATGTAAAGAAATTATTAAGAATGCACCTGAAAAGAAAACTCGAAAAAAATCTAATAAATAATCTTTTAATATTACTCTAAGTATAGATAAAACAACTGAGATGGAAAATGAGTTGATTTAATATTGTGCCTCAATTTGAGAATTAATGACTTGCCTTACGCAAGATTTATTATATGACCTGTTTTTTGCTATAGCAACAACAGTATTAGACATTTTAGAGCTATCTTGCGTAAGTTGAGTTAATGATAAAAATTGCGATGCTATTTTCAAACAATTTTTCATTATAAATCATTTTAATATTTAAAAGTTATCCTTTGCCTCGTAAATCAAAAATTAAAATAAACCATATATACTTAATAACAGTTCTAAAGAATCTTTTTATAGAATACAAAAAATAATATTATATTGAAAAATAAAAAAATAATATTAATATTGTTAAAAATATATAAAACAATTCAAATTAAAAATGAAAAATAATCTCATATATCTATCTATTCTTATATCGATATGCTCATGTGGTATGAATAAGAATTCTAAATCAATGTTCAAGATCACAAAAGAAGATCAATATTTCATTGATATGAAAAAAATATGCAAAAATTTTGATCATCAAAATTATAAAGGAGCTCATAATAAATCCAGAAGCGTTTATAAAAGTCATTATACTGTTCCTAAAACAACAACTTATCAGTATGTAAGACTAGCCAACTCAGATAAATTCTTAGAAATAAAAGAATTATATATAAAAGATTACCCTTTAAAAAAATTAAAACAATACAAATTTAGTGGATTCAATCTAATGCATATATCATGTTATTATATGCCAGATAACATTAATTTATTAAAATTATTATTAAAAAAAGGATTTGATTTTGAAGATCTAACTCCTTCATACAGCTATGAAAAAGGAGAAAATTATTCGAAATATATCGGCTCTTACAATCCTTATGATGATTATGTATCCAAAGTTTTTACTATTTATGAATTCCAAGTCCCTTTTTTTATGGGCAAATGTACTCCATTACATATTGCTGCCCACTGTTGTGATTTACCTATTTTAAAATTTTTGGTACAAAAAGAAAAAGAGATGGCAGATAGTATTTTTAGTTTCTTTAATAAAAGAAAACGACATATTCATGACAAAAGTGACTATGGCTTTAATCTATTACATCATGCATGTTTAGGCCGATATGATAATCCAGAAAAAATAAAATGGATAATTAAAGAATTAAAAATACCAGTTTATGAACAAACTGCAAATGGATTCAACGTAATGGATCTTGCCATAAGGGGTGGCAACTTAAATATCTATAAATATCTAAAATCTTTAAATATTCTAGAAAGTAATAACATTCTTAAAAAAGCTTGTACATCGCAAAACCTTGACCTAGTTAGATACTTTGTAGAGGAAGAAAAAATAATACCTAATCAAGACCATTATGACGATTATAAAATAGCTCTAATGTCAGAAAATAAAAATATTGCTAATTATTTGAAGATGCATTTCTATTTTTTCAATCCTATAGAAAATAAAAAATGTCTTTCATATAAACTTGATCCTCAAATTTTCTTTTATGATAAAGGAAATATGATTTCAAAAACAACATTAATTAATGAAGCATTTGAAAAATGGCGTATTTTTGAAAAACCATTCAGTAGACAAAAAAATATAAAAAAGATTATAATAGATGACTATTCTAAATTTGAATCTTTTCCTCAAAAAGGAGATAGTTATCCATATTTATAGGCAGCAAAAAAAGGAGATATTTCTTCATTAGAAAAACTTAAGTCCATTGCCAACATCTGGCAAAAGGATAGCCAACAACTAAATGCTCTAGAATTGGCATGCATTTACTCTAATTCGCCTAAAACAATCAGATGGTTTTTAGATTTATATGACTTAAACTTAGATATAACCTTTGATAAACCTAATATAAACCTATTATATTACGCTATAATAAATAATCAAGACAAAATTTTAATAGACCTCTTAGGCCAATTTGATCAAAAGAGTTATGAAGAATTTAACTTATATGATAAAAATATTGATTTCCCAAATATTAAATATGATATCCTTCAGTTTTTAGCAGTTTATAATAATTTTGAAGCTATTAATTATTTGGTAGAAAACTGTAAATATATAATAAATGACTATGATGATAAATTATCTCCATTACAAATATCTATAAAAAACAGAAATTTTAATCTATTTAGTGTTTGTAAGCAAACAAAACTATAGTTAAAAGTTACAATTTAAATTCATGTATATATCACAAAAGAAGTAGTCAGCTTATAAAAACACAAAATATACCAAAAACATACCTATCGAATAATAAGTCAATTCCTT
>JAAGZN010000828.1 GCA_024206165.1 Bacteroidota bacterium | reverse complement strand
TAAGGAATTGACTTATTATTCGATAGGTATGTTTTTGGTATATTTTGTGTTTTTATAAGCTGACTACTTCTTTTGTGATATATACATGAATTTAAATTGTAACTTTTAACTATAGTTTTGTTTGCTTACAAACACTACATATAACCAAGATAAAATAAAAGAAGATCTATTTGAACAGTTAAATGAATTCATGATATTAGATCGACTATTAGGGAAACCAAAATTTAGAGTATTTAAAAATGATAAGGATGAAAGTTCTTTTTGGGAAACAATTAGGTTTATTGATAAAGAAAAAAGATTCAAAATAAAGTACTTATTCAAAGGCGATAATGCAAGATTAAGAATAGTTCCAAATCGCTTTGATGAATATATTTATAATGCTTTGATGAAAAATACTTCCCATAAAGAATTTGAAGAAATTGATATTAAAATTGATCCAAATAAAATTTTTGACTTATCCATTCATATCACACCCGAATCAGAAGTTAAGCAAGAAAAAGAAGGTTATTGTGGATGTAGTTTAAATTATTGTCATGAAGAAGAAAAAGAACATTTTAAATGGGTAATAATTTTTGAATTAGATGGAGAAGAAATTAAGTTGTAATATATTAATTTATTTACTGCATATATTATAAAATTGATAGATAAAAAGAATTAAACTTTTAATATTTATATATTAATTGTATATTCACGGGATATATTCTCAAATCAATGTATTTATGTCAAGACTCAAATCTATTTCTTTCAATTACCAAATAATAATAATACTTTTTTCTTTATTTTTTTTTTCAGCAAAACAAAAATCAATAGATGAAAAAAGAATTAATTCTCTTGTTAAAGATTTAGAAAAAATTTACTCTAAAAATCAAAACAAATTCGAAATAAAAGATCTTGACTTAATCAATAAGAATATTAAAACTCTTAGTAATTTATTTATTGAAACTTTTGTTTCTTTTAATGATGATCTATCTACTAAAACAATATTGTTTTTTAAGGATGAAGAATATTTTAAAACTTTAGCTAAGATTATTAAAAAAAAATATAACAAAACTTTAGGTGAATTTTTTAAAATGAGAGATGAGAAAAAATTACAAGAATGTGTTATAGAAGCATTTAAACAAAATTATAAAAATAAAATTGATATAACAGATTTATTTAAATTCAAATCTTTTTATGATTTAATCAATACAAAAATGCATCCAGTACATGCTAAAAATTTTAAAAATGAAAAAATATATGATATTATAAAACTAGTTTTTCAAGATAAGTCAAAGGAAAAATTGATAGAATATTTTTTTAAAAATCTTAAAAAAGATAAAAATATAAAAAACGAAGATGTTAGTAAAGAAGCAATAGATAAAGTAGTAGAAGATTTCAAAAAAGAAATGTTTGCAATAGGTTCTACAATTTTAAAAACTAAATTTAATTACAAAAATGTTAGTTGTTATGATAATATGCCTGCTAAGCATATTAAGATCTTGATGCAGATAGATTTTGTTAAACAGAAATTTTTAGAGGCTGTAAATAATTTAGAAAAAGACATTTCTAATATTATTTCAACTTTAATATCTTGTACATCTCCAGAAATTCAAACTAAGAATAAAGCTATCTTTTCATCTAAATTAGATTTAAAAGAAATTTATAAATTTAAATCCTTATATATATTATTTAAACCTCACATGGATAAATTAATAAGTAACGAATATATGCGTAATATCCTTAAATTAATATATAAAAATCAAAATAAGGATAACGTTCATGATATACTATTTAATTTTATAATATCTCAAAAACTTAAATCAAAATAATGAAAGGTTTTTTAAATAAATATTTTTGTAAGCCTTATAATCAAGCATATGATTTTGAAGGAAGGACTTCCAGAAAAGAGTGTTGGATATTTTACTTGTTAAATTCTTGTTTTCAATATAGTGGAGGATACATTTTTAAAATTATTTTTGGAATATTGAATGAATATAAAACAAATAATTTTTTTGGATATTTACTCACTATTTTATTCATTATTTTACACCTTTCTTTTTACATATCAATAATTATAACGACTTTATCAATTACAGTAAGAAGAATGCATGATATAGGAAGAACCGGATGGTGGGCAATAGCACTTTTTATCTGCTGGATATTAGCATTATTTCCTGGAGATAAAAAAGAAAATAAATATGGACCTCCAACCTAAATTTACATTATGAATCATTTAAAAAAAGCATTTGAAATAATTGATAAATATCTTAAACTTCATAAGGATAGTGTCCGAGTAGGTAAACCTATAGACGAAGATATTATTCAAAAAAATGAAAAACTTCTTAATTTATCATTTCCTCCAACCTATCGAGAATTCTTAAAAAAATATGGATTTCTAGAAATTAATACCGGATCAATAAAAATGCAAGTTTATGGAATCAGTAAAAAAAAAGATTTTGATATTATTGAAATAAACAAATCCATAAGAAATAAAGAAAATTTGCCCAAATATTTAATAGTTATTAGTAGATATGGTTTTGGATGGGCAACTTTAAATCTAACTTCAATAAGAAATAAAGAAAATCATATCTGTTATTGGGATGGATTTAATGATGAAGATCAAATTTTTAATAATTTTGCAGAATTTCTATATGAAGAACTAATGGAAAATTTAAAGCCGTTACCAAAATTATTCTGTAAAAAAGAAGATGTAATAATTTTAAAAAAAGAGTTAGAAATAAAATTAGATAACAACAAAACATTTACTTTCACTCCCAATACTAAATTTAAAGTAAATGAAGTCATAGGATATGGTTTTGATTTAATCTGCTTAGATAATAAAAGGGAAATAAGACTTATGAATTCTGAATTGTCTCTATATTTTTAATTTTATAAATCTTAAATACTAATTTAAATTTTTAGAAATTAGACAAAAATGTTTTTAGTAAAAATAATACCAAAAGATCCATCCTTTGTACCTAATAAAACTCAAATTCTGATATTAAAAAAATTATTAGAAAAGATTTATGATGAAATAAAGATAACTGTATTTGATAATATAATTTTCCATGATTGTGGACAAAATTTTGAAAAAGTATTTTGCAATCATTGTCACATAGAAATAAATGATTTTTGGCAAGAAAAAATGAATCAAGATTATTGTGATATTGCAGGATTTAAACTTAATAATTTTATTACTCCTTGTTGCAATAAAAAATCTAATCTAAATCTATTGAAGTATGAAAAAGATCAAGGTTTTAGCAAATTTATGATTGAAATCATAGAACCTGATTCTCTAATTAGTGTTTGTAAGCAAACAAAACTATAGTTAAAAGTTACAATTTAAATTCATGTATATATCACAAAAGAAGTAGTCAGCTTATAAAAACACAAAATATACCAAAAACATACCTATCGAATAATAAGTCAATTCCTT
>JAAGZN010000827.1 GCA_024206165.1 Bacteroidota bacterium | reverse complement strand
TATATTATAATATATTATAAAAAAAACACAATCGGCATCTATCACTAATAAAATAGGTTGAGATAAAATAAGAAAACCTATTTTGATAATAAAAATTTGATGCTAAAATACAGAAATTTAGGTGTTTTCTATCTGACACTAATTATAAATATGAGGTATAGTTTGATTATATCTTTGGATTTCAGAATAAAAAGAAGGATTTACTTTTTTATTTAAATTGTAAGTCCAAAGCTTATTTAAGTTTTTAAAATTATTATTTGTGGAAGATTTACAGCAACATAAAATAATTAATAGATTAAGTTTAATGTATAAATTACGCATTAGGATTTCTATAAATAATTATTTAATAATATCAAAATTCAATTTAGTAATTATTGTTTGATATTATATTTATTTCAATAAATTTTATAAAGGGAAATATTTAGGATTGATTTTATTTAAGAAGAATCTATACCATGAAAATCCAATTATCCAACCAGCCATTAAATCTAAACAAACATGTTGTCCTGTTCTTAAACAACTCAAGCCTATTAATATTGGCACAGCTTTCAAAATTCTTTTTCCTAGAAAGTTTCTTAAAAAGTAATAATTAAAAGTAGAAAATGCCATATGGCCGCTTGGAAAAAAGTTATTAGAAGTTTTATCAAATTTAAAAATGCTTTGTAATAATAAAGAACTTGTTTCTTCTCTCTGTAAACCTATATTTGTAGGAAAGATATAATATATTATTCCTAATATTACCATTAATCCTGAAGAAGCAAACATTAATCCACAAAAATGCTTATAATCTTTTAAGCATAATAAAGCTGAGAGTAAATAGATATGATAAAATATTACGTAAATATAAGGCCAAATAATTCCTCCATTTCTTGGAATCAATTTATCAATAAAAGTAGAAGGAACAATATAGGGCTTTCCTAAGTATTTGTGTTGAGTCCAAATATAAATTTGAAAATATCCAAATATTATTATAACAGCCAAAAAAGACATCACATAAATATCTAGCAAAGCTAACTTCTCATTTGTATTTTTTTTTAATAATTTCCTTAATAAATAAATAATAAAAGGAAAAATAAGCACAAAAAAGCCTAATGAAATTAATAATATTGTATTCCCCATTTTTAGGATATTATTTTATTACGTCTTATAATAATATAATACTAATTTTTTTAATATCATCATAAAGGATCATAAATTTATTATATTATCTGAATACTCTACTTTATAAAGTCGATTAGTATCATCATAAAGTTAACTAATTATAGTTTTTCAATAATTATATTATGGTTAGTATAAATACAAATATCTGCTGCTATTTTTAGACTTTCTCTAACAATTTCTTCAGCTGAAAGATTAGGAGAATATTTTTTTAAAGCAAGAGCAGCTGATTGAGCATACATACTACCAGAGCCTATGCTAGCAATATCATTATCAGGTTCAATTACATCTCCATTACCTGAAATTATTAATAATTGATCTTTATTAATAGCTATAATCATAGCTTCTAATTTTCTTAAATATTTATCTGTACGCCAATCTTTAGCTAATTCAACTGCAGCTCTTTTCATATTTGCAGAATAACTACCCAACTTTTCTTCAAATCTTTCTAATAATGTAAAAGCATCTGCTGTAGATCCTGCAAAACCTGTTATTATTTTCCCATCTTGTAGTTTTCGTATTTTTTTAACATTACTCTTAGCTATAGTGTGCCCTAATGTTGCTTGACCATCTGCACCTATAGCTATGCTACTTTCCGATCCGCCTTCAACTTGATGTTTTACTGCTATTACTGTAGTTGATTTCATTCTATTTTCATTCTGTTCTCTTAAATTATACATTATTATTTGATTAAATTATTATTATATTGTTAAAATATATTATATGATAATATAATGTTCTTTGATTTTGATAATCTAGTATAGCATAGAAATTGGTTCTTCTAATATACTTTTTAATATTTTCAAAAATTTAGCACCAAGCGCTCCATCTACTGCCCTATGATCACATGATAGAGTAACCTTCATAACATCTCCTATTCCAAGACCTCCATTTTCATCTATAACAGGTTTCTTCTTTATCCCTCCTACTGCTAAAATACAAGCTGAAGGTGGATTAATAATTGAAGTAAATGAGTCTATCCCAAACATTCCTAAATTTGACACACAAAAAGTACTACCTTGTATATCATTTAGCATCAGTTTATTTTCATTAGCTTTGATTATAAAATCTTTAACTTCAGTTGATATTTGAGATAAAGATTTTGAATCAACAAACCGCAATACTGGCACAACCAATCCATCTTTTAAAGCTACAGCTACTCCAATATGTATATGATGATTTTTTCTAATTTTGTCTCCTAGCCATGATACATTTACTTCGGGATATCTTCGTAGTGCTATACTTACTGCTTTTAAGATAATGTCATTAAAAGAAATATTTATACTAATATCACTATCACAATTTATAATTTCTCTCATCTGTACAACTTTACTCATATCTATCTCTTGAGTAACATAAAAATGAGGAGCATTAGCTAAACTTTCTGTCAATTTTTTTCCTATTGTTGCTCTCATTGAGCTCACTGTAACTTCTTCATAGCTTTCTTCTAAAATTGGATAGTTAATTGTTTGATTTTGGGTTGGTGATGTTATTTCTTGATTTTTAATATTTTGATCTGATTGATCATGTGATTCAACATCTCTTTTTATTATTCTTCCATTTTCTCCTGTTCCTTGTATTTTGGTAATATCATAACCCATCTCTTTAGCTACTCTTTTTGCTAAAGGTGATGCTTTTATTCTATCATTATTAATTATTTGTCCCACTTGTTCATTTGAAATATTTGAATTTTCATTATTAATAGTTGGTTGATTATCTGTTTCTTTATTGCTTTGAGTTTTATCTGAATTGGTTTGATTTTCTGTAGTATTATTTGATTCTTGATTATTCTCAGATTCTAATTTTTCTTCTTGTTCAGTCGGAGTCGAAGCTGATTTATTCTCAGAAGAAGTCGTTTCTTTTCTATTTTCATCAGTTGAATTATTTGATGATCCTTTTATTAAACTATTAATATCTTCACCTTTTTTACCTATTATTGCCAATACTGCTCCTACTGCTACTTTATCTTTTTCTTTTGCACCTATATATAATAATTCACCATCATCATAAGATTCTAATTCCATAGTAGCTTTATCTGTTTCAATTTCTGCTAATATATCTCCTGATTTAACTTGATCCCCTACTTTTTTTAGCCAAGATACAATAACTCCTTCTGTCATTGTATCGCTCATTTTGGGCATTTTGATTACTTCTGCCATATTTTTAGTTGATAAAAAACTTTAATTGAATAATATAGTCTTCCTCTAAATTAAAAAAATTGATCATTATTAACAATATAAATTCATTAATAAAATTTTGAAAAATTTACCATAAAATATTTGTTATTAAAGATCTCTGATTATACCTTGCCGTTCTTAAATATCATTTATCATCAAAGATATGAGTAAATCAAAACAATTTTTATACTTACTAATTAGTGTTTGTAAGCAAACAAAACTATAGTTAAAAGTTACAATTTAAATTCATGTATATATCACAAAAGAAGTAGTCAGCTTATAAAAACACAAAATATACCAAAAACATACCTATCGAATAATAAGTCAATTCCTT
>JAAGZN010000826.1 GCA_024206165.1 Bacteroidota bacterium | reverse complement strand
AAGGAATTGACTTATTATTCGATAGGTATGTTTTTGGTATATTTTGTGTTTTTATAAGCTGACTACTTCTTTTGTGATATATACATGAATTTAAATTGTAACTTTTAACTATAGTTTTGTTTGCTTACAAACACTATTTAGCTAGAATGAGAAGAAAATCTAAGTGTTATAGTAAATGTGTAAAAATGCTAGAATATTCTATAAGGCTATTAATTGCTAAAAGAAATAATTATTTATCTATAATTAGGTAGCAATGCCAGTTTTCATAAATTGATATACCTAATTTCATTTTAAGTTAGGAATTTAATTCTTGTTTTAAATATTTAGCAGTATAACTAATTTTATTTTTAATTACTTCTTCGGGAGTACCTTCTACAATAATTTCTCCACCTTTATTACCGCCTTCTAAACCAATATCAATTATATAATCAGCTATTTTAATTATATCTAAATTATGTTCAATGATTAAAACAGTATTTCCTTTATCAGCCAATCTATTTAAAACATTGAGAAGATGTTGAATATCTTGAAAATGAAGTCCAGTGCTTGGTTCATCTAAAATATATAAAGTATTTCCAGTGTCTCTTTTAGATAATTCAGTAGCAAGTTTTACTCTTTGAGCTTCTCCTCCAGATATAGTTGTAGCATGTTGTCCAAGAGAAATATATCCTAATCCTACATCTTGCAAAGTTTTAACAACTTTAGAAATTTTAGGATATTTTTCAAAGAATTCAACAGCTTGATCTACAGTCATTTCTAAAATGTCAGCAATAGATTTTCCTTTATATCGTACTTCTAAAGTTTGACGATTATATCTCTTTCCTCTGCAAGTTTCACAAGAAACTTTAACACTTGGCAAAAAGTCCATTTCTAAGATTTTAATACCAGCACCTTCACATGTTTCACATCTTCCTCCTTTAACATTAAAAGAAAATCTTCCTGGTTTATAACCTCTAACTTTCGCTTCGGGAATATTAGTAAATATATTTCTTATTGAAGTAAAAACTCCAGTATATGTAACAGCATTAGATCTTGGCGTTCTTCCTATAGGATTTTGATCTATTTCTACTAGTTTATCTATATTTTCTATTCCTTCAATTTTTTCATATTTTAATGGTTCTTGAGAAGATCGATATAATTCTTTTCTTATAGCAGCAGACAATGTTTCATGTATAAGAGTTGATTTGCCACTTCCAGAGACTCCTGTTATACAAACAATTTGTTCTAATGGTAGTTTTAAGTTTACATTTTTAAGATTATGGCCTTGACAATTTTTGATATTAATAAATTTACCATTACCTTCTCTTCTTGTGTGAGGAGTTTCTATCTTTTTTGTTCCTTTCAAAAATTGTGCTGTGATTCCATTTTTATTTAAGAATTCTTTTGGTTCTCCTTCAGAAACAACTTGTCCTCCTAATTTTCCTGCTCCAGGACCAATGTCTATTATATAATCTGAATTAAGCATTATGTCCTTATCATGCTCAACAACTAATATTGAATTTCCTTTATCTCTTAATTCTTTTAATGCTTTGATTAATTTAAAGTTGTCTCTTTGGTGTAAACCAATGCTAGGCTCATCAAGGATATATAAAACACTAACAAGTTGATTGCCAATCTGCGTAGCTAAACGTATTCTTTGAGCTTCTCCTCCAGATAAACTGCCAATAGACCTATTTAAATGTAAATAATCTAAACCTATATCTAAAATCAATTTTATCCTCTTTTTAATTTCTTTAAGAGGTTCTTCGGCAATTATTTTTTCTCTTTCATTGAGTTTATCATTGATATTGTTAAGCCAAGAATATAAAAGATTAATATTTAAATTTGCTAATTCAGATATGTTCTTATTGCCTATTTTAAAATGTAATGATTCTTTTTTTAATCTATCTCCATTGCATAAGGAACATATTTTTTTATAAACAAATTCTTCTTCGGTGTCAGTATCTTTATTGCGAGCTTTCTTTTTGAGATATTCTAAAACACCTTTAAATTTTGAGTTCCAAGATTCATTATTATATTCAACTAATACAGTTTCTTTTGTGCCATAGAGAATTTTATTTATGATATTTTCTGGAATACTTTTTATAGGTTTTGTAATATCAAGTTGTTCATTTTTTAAAATACTCTCAATTATTTTAAACTGCCAAGTATTTTTCCATTTTCCTAAAGGAGCAATTCCTCCATCTTTAATATTTAGATTTTTGTTAGGAATAATATTGTTAATATTAATGACAATTTCTTCACCTAAGCCATTACATTTAGGACAAGCCCCTAAAGGAGAATTGAATGAAAAAGTATTGGGAGCTGGTTCATCATAGGATAAGCCTGTCTCTAAATCCATAAAATATTTTGAATAATAATATAATTTGTTACCAATACTAATAATAATACTGCCTTTTCCTTCTTTAAATGCTGTTTTTAAAGAATCTTTTAATCTTTCTTTTTCTAGATTATTTATTAGGATTCTATCTATTACTATTTCAATGTTATGTATTTTATATCTATCTAGCTGAATATTTTTAGTTAGACTAATTATTTCACCATCTATTCTTGCTTTATTATATCCTTTAGTCTGTATTGTTTTTAATAATTCTTTATAATGCCCTTTTCTTCCTTTTATTATAGGTCCTAAAATAGTTATTGTATTATTATAAAATTTCTTGAATATTTGATTTAAAACTTCTTCTTCAGTTTGTTTACTCATCTCTTTGCCAGAATTATAAGAATAAGCTCTGCCAATTTTGGAATAAAGTAATCTTAGAAAATCATAAATTTCTGTTAGGGTTCCTACAGTTGATCTTGGATTTCTACCAGTAGTCTTTTGTTCAATTGCAATTACAGGGCTCAATCCTTCTATTTTATCTACTTCTGGCCTTGATATATTACCAATAAAATTTCTAGCATATGCAGTAAAACTTTCCATATATCTTCTTTGTCCTTCAGCATATATAGTATCAAAAGCTAATGAGGATTTACCGCTTCCACTTATTCCTGTAATGACTACAAATTTATCTCTTGGAAATGATACATTTATGTTTTTAAGATTGTGTTCTCTTGCTCCTATTACTTCTATATAATTTTGTCTAAATTTTTTCTCATCTTTTTTTGACATATACTAACTTATATTTTCTAATGTAATTCAAAATTATTATAAATTTTAAATATTTGCATAATATTGAATTGATTTTTTTACTTAAACATATAATTGTATTAAAAAGTAATTTCGAAATTTTATTACAAATTAAAAATTGTTAAATTATGGGGTTTTAATAATTTTTTAATTTGAATTGTAATGTCCTTGTATAAATTTATAAAATTAAATCATAATACTTCGTATTTAATCTGGTATATAAATGAATCAGAAGAATTTTTATTTAAAAAATTGAAACCTTTTGATTATGAATATAATGAATTTGTTAAAATAGAAAATGAAAATCTTCGAAGAGTCTGGCTTGCAGAAAGAGTGGCTCTAAAAGAATTATTTAGAATCGAAAAATATCCATATCTCGGTTTAATAAAAAAAGGAGAAAAGCATTATATTAATGGGTTAAATATTAATATAAGCATCTCAAATAATTCTATCTTTGCTATAGCTTGTTTAGATAAAGAAAGACCTATTGGTATTGATATTTCTAAAATAGATCCAGAATTATTACAAAATAGACACAAATTTTTAAATAAATATGAAAAAGATATATATACGGATAATATTGAAGAATTGTCAGTATTTTTATCAACTAAAAAAGCGGTCTATTCAGCTTATGAACAAGATTACATAAGTCTAAAAAATGATATAATTTTAGATATTAGACCTAAAGAAAAAATTGGCCTAATTAAAGGTGTTGTCAATTATCAGCCTTTTGTATCTAAATACTGTTCTAGTACTTTTTATGTAATTTCTTTATGTAGAAAATTATTAAGAATTTGGTAAAATTTATTACTTATTTTTAAATAGTGTTTGTAAGCAAACAAAACTATAGTTAAAAGTTACAATTTAAATTCATGTATATATCACAAAAGAAGTAGTCAGCTTATAAAAACACAAAATATACCAAAAACATACCTATCGAATAATAAGTCAATTCCTT
>JAAGZN010000825.1 GCA_024206165.1 Bacteroidota bacterium | reverse complement strand
AAGGAATTGACTTATTATTCGATAGGTATGTTTTTGGTATATTTTGTGTTTTTATAAGCTGACTACTTCTTTTGTGATATATACATGAATTTAAATTGTAACTTTTAACTATAGTTTTGTTTGCTTACAAACACTATTTATTAATTTATAAAAAAGAAGAAAATATAGATTCTGAAATTAAACCTATTGACAAAACTTCATATAGTATAAATAGATTTGCTTTTAAAACTAATGACTTATTTAAATGGGAATAATTATGTTGGAGTAGTAAATTGTAACTTTAACAACCAATGCAATAATGGAAATATAGATAATTGTTATAATGAGACTAATAGTAACTCAAAAAATAAACATATCCAAAAGAAGTCCTATTCAACTTCAAATAATAGCTTCTTTAATTTTTTAATGAAACCATTTAAATGGGAATAAAAAAGAAAACCAGTCCTAAAGAATATTTTAGGACTGGTTTTATAATGTCTATTTATATTTTAAAATGTATTAAAATATGCTAGCGAAATTATAACCTATATTAAATGTAATATAAGTAAATGTAGGTTGATAAATATTTTTGTTATTTTCTTTCATTTTTTTAAATGTTTCATTTGCAAATAAACCTGTAACCATTGGTAAAGAAGTACCACCTGTTAAGGATAATATTAAACCAATACTTTTTATTTCATATTCTAAACAACCACAAAGCCCAAGAAAAAAACTATTTAAATTTTCTTTCATTTCTTTTTTTGTCTTATCTGAAGTATTTTCTTTAGACTTGCCATTTTTATCAGTTTCTGCAAAAGAAATATGTCCTCGGAACATTGGTTCAATACCTATTAAGCATAAAGAAAAACCACTTTGTACACCAAAAGGATATAGTTTTAATTTTATAGGTAAAGAAAAATTATGAAATGTCAGTGTACTACTTCCCCCACCTTTTTCAGTATTTTTAATAGGAAGCATAGTATACATTCCACCTAGTTGAATTCCCAAGTATTTAATAAAGTTGTATTCAGCGAATGCTCCTGCTCTGAATACAAGAGCTAAAGTATCGGTCCCATCTTCCTCTAAAGCTTTTTGGTTGTTTGAAATGCTTCCACCTAATCCAGATGTAATACCAAATCCAAAACGATCAAATTCTTCTTGCTGTTCGTTTTGTGTATCTTCTGCTTTTGAGATATTAATTAAAGCAAAAGCAAACATTATTGTAAAAATAAAATTTCTTAACATTGTTTTCATAGTTTAAATTAATTTAGTTATTAAATATTTTGCAATATAAATATAATTATCCAAATGATAAAACTATTTTTACTAAAATTCTAACTATAACTTAATATTAAATTATAGTTTTATTAGATTTTTTTAAATAATAAAGTTATAAATTTGAATACCAAAAACAGGAAATTATTTAAATTATAAATTAGAAGATATGCATGACTAAAAAAAATAAAAAAGGATATTATCAAGTAGTATAGCAAAACTTAAAGAGAAGATAAAATATAGAAATTGCAAAAAGAATAAATACAAATAAAAGATATATATTAATAAATCAAAGAAAAAAACAACGATATCTTAAATTATAAAAGATTAGCAAAATTATAACCTATGGAGGCGCTGCAAAAGTCTGGCCTACCTATAAAAAGTTATAAAAAAGGTTTCCTCTCATGAAGTATCTTTTTTAAAATCCATTTTTTAAATTAACGATTCCTGTTATTATTGCCATTTTTATTGCATAGCTCGGTTT
>JAAGZN010000824.1 GCA_024206165.1 Bacteroidota bacterium | reverse complement strand
ATAAAACAGCAAAAGAATTTCGGTCGGCAATAGACAATTTCTTTTCTAGTACTATACCAATAATAACTGAAAAATTATATAGCAGAATAAATAGTAATTTTCAAATAATTACTAATCATCTTGATATGGAATGAGTATATCCCACTGTATATCCAACATCAGATCCAACATCAGATCCAACATCAGATCCAACAAATGATCCGACATCAGACCCAACATTAGATCCAACAACAAATCCAACATTAGATCCAACGAATGATCCCACTGTATATCCCACTGTATATCCAACAACAGATCCGACATCAGATCCAACCTATGATCCAACGGCAGATCCAACAACAGATCCAACAAAAAATCCAACATTCACCCATGATCCCTCAATGGATCCAACGACAGATCCCACAAATGACCCTACAAGTGATCCCACGAATGATCCAACAACAGATCCCACGAATGATCCAACATCAGATCCAACAATAGATCCCACGAATGATCCAACATCAGATCCAACTAATTTAGAATCTAAGAGAAATGATGATTCTGCTCTTGATTATATTCTACCTATTGTTTTAGGATCAGTTGGAGTTTTTATATTGATATTAATTTTATTTTGGTTAATAAAACATAAAGTTAAAAAACAATACTTAAATGTAGCAGAGACAGAATTTGATATGAATTTAGAAGAAAATTTGAATGAGGATTCTCTGCTCTAATAAAATATTTGATATTTCTAATTGGTGACACATTACATATTTTAATAATAATATTTTTAAAGTTCTATTCTTCATATTATAAAAACTATAATATGAAGACTCTTAATTGTATTATATATAATTAATTTAAAAATATTATTATTAACCTTGATTATTTTGATTTAAAATTTTAATATTAACATCACATTTAATTCAATAAATTATATCAAAATGTTAAAAAAAATTCTATTCTTCATATTAATAAGCTTTATAATAAATTGTAATAATAATAAATACAAAAATAGTAATAAAATAACGAAAGCAAATAATTATTTTAGTGATAAAGCAAGTAAATATTTAAAAAGATTTAATAACAATATAGGAAACCTAAATAGAGCAATAAAAAATTCTATTCTTCCAAGCTTTCTATTATATAATAACTTGTTTAGTTTATCCGCTTCTTTAAATGAATCATTTATTGTTGATATTCCAGGTTTTAATTTTGATGAAATTTTCCAATATTTAACTGTAATTGATTCTGAAACAGTAAATTATAATCACTTTTTTTCATTTGTAATTAATCAAACAGATGGAGAAGTTTTAGATAGTTTTATATTCAATTCAAGTACAGAATTTTTTAACGTTATAAATACCAAAAAAATCTCTTTAAATCCTAATTATTTTGCTACGATATCTGCTCCTTTTTTTTTAAGTGGGGGTAACAATGTACTTTTAAATCGGCATAATTTTACCGATATAATTTTTTCTAAACAAATCTCGCTATCTAATGACTTTTCTTTTATTATTCCCTTTTTAGCAAATAATAATAGTATGAAATTAGTTTTTAATTTTGAAGATTACTTCATTTTTAGCACTTATGATTCTAATAATGGAGAAATTTTATATAATAAAAGTTATGAACTTTTTAATAATACTTATAATTCTCTAGCAATTTTTGACATGATTGAAAAAGATGATCAAAATATATTATTGGGATTAAAAGATGATAATTCTGAATTGAGTTTTGAAGGAGTTATTTTCAAAATACAAGAAAATTTACCCATAAATAATTCTGTCAATTTTAGAACAAATGAATTTAATATTTCAGCAGAAACTCCTAATGGGACCGTTTCTTTTACTATACTTCCTTCAATGATTCCTCTTAAAATAATAAGAGATAGAGAAGACTTTATAGTAGTTGGTATAGAGTTCCGATTTTTTATGGGAGAATTCCTTTCACAAAATTGTTTTGTATTTAAAATAAATTCTGATTTTACTAAAATTCTAAATTCTAAAATTATTAATGATACATCAAAACCAATTACATGCAGCTCTATTGTAAAAAAGAATGATACTTTTTTGATTGGAGGATCTATTGGTGGATTTGCAGAACCTCCTTTATTTTTGTTTATTACAGAACTTAATTCACTATTTTAAGTTGTTAAGACAAAATATTATCCTTATTCTTCTGGTGAATTGTTGACAGATATTATAATAGTAGATAATAATTTATTCTTTGTTTCAGATATTGAGGATAACTTAGGTTTGCTGAAAATACCTGCAAATTTAGAAGAAGAATGTTTATTAAGATATAACAACTTGACTAGTTATCCAGTAAATATTTCATTAAACCCAGAGCCTTTCAATGAAAGCATTCAGCGCAACATATCTGTTGAAGATATAGAAACAGATTTTTTACGGCTTTTTGAATTTAATTCTTCTATAATTTGTAAAAACGGAATGTTCCCAACAAATGATCCAACAAATGATCCAACAAGTGATCCAACCAATGACCCAACAATCGATCCAACCAATGATCCAACAATCGATCCAACCAATGATCCAACAAGTGATCCAACCAATGATCCAACCAATGACCCAACAAGTGATCCAACCAATGACCCAACAAGTGATCCAACCAATGACCCAACAAGTGATCCAACCAATGACCCAACAAGCGATCCAACCGATGATCCAACAGATTTTCCTACAACAAGCCAACCAACAACAGAAACCCCAACAAATAACCCAACAAAAGAACCAACCGTTATTAGTCCAACTGGTATTCCGACCTTAAGTCCTACATTAAATGAATCATCCAGCTTAGAAGATGATAGTTCTTTGGAGATTATTTTGCCTATAGTTTTGGGAGTTGTTGCAATATTAGTATTGCTAGCTTTAATATATTTTGTTAGACACCGTAAATCTTTCCAATATTTAACAGTAGCAGAGACAGAGTATAACAGAGATTTAGAACTATATCAAAATGATAAGCAATTATAATATGAATATAATTATAATAATATATATTTTAAACTGTGTATTTTAAAAAAACATTGTCAAATTTGATTATTTAAATTTTATATTATAATATTGATGAGTAATTGATTAAAATTTTAATAAAATGTTAAAAAAGCTTTTATTCCTAATATTTATATGTGTTATCACAAATTGTAATAGCCACAATAAGTCTAATGTCTCAAAAGGAAAGAAAAAAGAAATATTAAAAACAAATAATTCCTATACCCAGACAGTAAGTAAATATTTAAAAAGAATTAATACTAATATTGGTACTCTTAATAGAAAAATAAAGAATTCTATTTTGCCCAGTTTTTTATTATATAATAACTTATTTAACTTTTCTAACTGTTTAAATCAATCATATATAAGTATTTTTCAAGCTGGAGACCCTTTTTTACAATATTTTACTGGAATTGATTCTGAAACTATAAATTTTAATAATGAATATTATATTGTTATCAACGAAACAAATGGAGAAATTTTAGATGCTTTTTTCTTTGATTTCGAAGAAGGACCTTATTTAGTAAGAAATAGCAAAAAAATATCTTCAAATCCTCTTTCATTTGCAACATTATCGTTATTTGCAGAATCTAATCGTAGAAAAACTGTACTATTAAATCGTCATAATTTTACAGATATAAATTATGCCAAAAAGATAACATTGCCTGCTGATACATTTTATTATGATCCTACTCCATTATTAGCAAATAATGATAGCATCAAATTAGTTTTGAACTTAGATGATGAACAATTTCTTTTTATGTCTTTTGATGCTTTTAGTGGAGAAAATTTATTTAATAGAAGTTATGAATTAATAGACGGAAATTTTGAAGAAATTGTTGATTTAATTGATAAAGAAGATAAAAATGTAGTACTAGGATATACCGAAGAAAAAGGTGATGGTTATAAAGGATTTATTTATGTGATTGAAGAAAATAATATATCTCTAAATCAAACAGTTAGTTTTGATATAAATTCTACTATTTTGGTTGAAAATTATGAAACACTTCCTTTTGAAATAATAAAAGATGGAGAAGATTTTGTAGTTATTGGTGATACATTTTATGAAACTACAAACGATTTTTTTCAAGATTGTTTTATATTTAGAATAAATTCTAATTTTTCTGAGATTTTAAATTCTAAAATAATTAGAGATAATAAAAAGGTAACTTCATGTAATGCTATAATTAAAAAAAATGATGTTTTTTATATAGTTGGAACTATTGGTGGAAATGAATTTGCACCAATAGTGTTTATTACTATACTTAATTCACAATTTGATATAGATAAAACAAAATATTATCCCTATGAGTCATATACAGATGATTTTACAATAACAGATATTATTACTATAGATGACAATTTATTTTTTTCTAGCTTCGTATTTATTGAAAAAGAAGAAGAATATTACTCAGGCTTATTTAAAATACCACAAAATTTTGAGGAAGACTGTCTATCCGATTATTTTAATTTGACAAGCTTTGCAGTAAATATTTCCTTAGGAGGAGATGCTATTAAAGTGAATACTAATCCAAATATTAGTATAGAAGATGTTGAAGCAACTTTTGTTCGTGAATTTGATATTGATAATACTTTAGTCTGTAAAAATGGAGTATTTCCCACTTCAGATCCAACAAGCGATCCAACAACTGATCCAACAACTGATCCAACAACTGATCCAACAACTGATCCCACAAGCGATCCCACAAATGATCCCACAAATGATCCGACAACTGATCCAACAAATGATCCAACAGATTTTCCTACAACAAGCAAACCAACAACAGAAACAGATGTTCCAACAAATAATCCTACAAAAGAGCCAACCATTAGTCCAACTGATATTCCAACCTTAAGTCCTACATTAAGCGATTCATCAAGTTCGGAAGATAATACTTCTTTGGAAATAATATTACCAGTAGTATTAGGAATTATTGGCATATTAATAATATTAGCTTTAATATATTTATTTAGATATCATAAATCTTTACAATATTTAACAGTAGCAGAAACAGAATATGATAGAGATTTAGAATTATATCAAAATGATAAGCAATTATAATATGAAGCAGATTTAAATATTACTATTATAATATATATTTTAAATTATTTATTTAAAATATCATTACCAAATTTGATTATTTGATTTCTTTATTATAATATCAATGAATAGTTTATCAAAATTTTAATAAAATGTTAAAAAAGCTTTTATTCCTAATATTTATATGTGTTATCACAAATTGTAATAGCCACAATAAGTCTAATGTCTCAAAAGGAAAGAAAAAAGAAATTTTGAAATCAAATAATTCCTATACCCAAATAGCAAGTAAATATTTCAAAAGAATTAATAATAAAATGGGCAGTCTTAATAGAAAAATAAAAAACTCAATTCTACCCAGCTTTTTGTTATATAATAACTTATTTAGCTTGTCCAACTCTTTAAATCAATCGTATGTAAGTTCTTTCGAGAATGACGAATTTTTTATTTCACAATATTTAACAGAAATAGATTCAGAAACTATAAATTTTATAAATGGATATTATATTGTTATAAATCAAACTAATGGAAAAATTTTAGATGCATTTTCATTTGATTTGGAAGAAGTCCCATATTTAGTAGGAAATAGCAAAAAAATATCATCCAGCCCCATCTCTTATGCATCATTATCAATTCCTTCAGATATTTTTAAATTAGAATCCGTATTATTAAATCGTCATAATTTTACAGATATAAATTATGCAAAAAAGATAACACTGCCAAAACCCATATATAATCCCCCATTTCCATTATTATCAAATAATAATAGTATCAATTTAATTTTGAATATAAGAGAAAATGAATTTCTTTTTATGTCATTTGATACTTATAGTGGAGAAAATTTATATAACAGAAGTTATGAATTTGTAAATACCAGTTTTACAAGTCATACAGTTATTAATTTAATTGAGAAAGAAGATAAAAGTGTATTACTAGGGCACAGCTTTGAAAAAGGAGGAAGTGATGAAGGATTTATTTATATAATAGAAGAAAGTATTATACCTAATAAAACAGTTAATTTTGGTATAAATTCAAGTGTTTTAATAGATAATATTATTCAAAGATACTTTTCTTTAAACCCCTATGAAATAATAAAAGATGAAGAAGATTTTGTAATAGTTGGTGAAATAGTAAGAAAAAAAATGAATAAAAATATATATGATTGTTTTATATTAAAAATAAATTCTAATTCATCTAAAATATTAAACTCAAAAATAATTAGAGATAATAAAAACGAAATTTCCTGCAATCAAATACATAAAAATAAAGATGAATATTTTATAATTGGAACTATTTACGCATTTGAAGCACCATTTATATTTATAAGTATGCTTAATTCACAATTTGAAATAGCAAAAAGTAAATATTATCCAAATCCATCAGCTACAGATGGCTTTGCTATTTCAGATATAATTGTTATAAATGAAAGTTTATATTTTTCTGGATTATTACTAGAAAATAATTTGAATTCAGGATTATTTAAAATACCAGAAAATTTAGAAGCAGAATGTCTATTAGATTATTTTAATTTGACAAGCTTTCCAACAAATATCACTTTAGGAGAAGAAATTCTAAAAGTAAATACTAATCCAAATATTACTATAGAAGATGTTGAAGCAAGTTTTGTTCACGAGTTTGATATAGAAAGTACAATAGTTTGTAAAAATGGAGTATCCCCAACTTTTGATCCAACAGACGATCCAACGAATCATCCATCTAATTTTCCAACCACAACTCATCCAACAGCAAGATCAAATGTTTCAACAAACGGTCCAACTAAAGCCCCAACTAAAAATAATTTTTCAACTACAGATTCTATTGAATTAAAAGAAGAAAATGATATTTTAGCTATAATTTTAATACCTTCAATTATTGGTTTAGCAGTTTGTTGCTGTTGTCTAATTTTATGTATTTGGTATTGGAGAAGATTAGATCAGGCACATCAATATAATGAAAAAAATAATTTTGTTACATTTGTAAGATCTTCCACTCAAAGTGATGAATTAGGGCAAGAAATGACTAATATTTAGAATCTTTAGCTTAGTAAAATTTAATTGAGCTTAGAAGATATAAAGATTTATTTTTAATATTAAAAGAGATTTTCTCTAAATACTAATCATAGATTAAATGTGTATATTCTCAAACTTAAGTTATGTAAAAGATCTCTAAAATATTTAATACTGCTCTTTCTATAGCATAAAACAGCTTATAATAATAAATCTTGTGTGATACAAATCTTAAGTTTAAAATGGCATATTCATCTATTCAAAATTTAGAGACATGAGATTTTTACCATAATATTTATTATTTATTAAAAGAGCTTTATCTTCTATTCCATAACTTTTAAAACCAAATTTTTTATATAAACTAATCGCTCTATCATTATGTGCATAAACGCCTAAGTTAAGCTTTATAACTTTGTTTTTGGAATAAGAAATAATAGTTTCTAGCAATTTATTGCCAATACCAAACCCTCTCATTTTAGGTTTTAAGTATACCAAAGACATATAACCCTTATGTTTTTCTTTTAACAATTCATAGTAAGAAAATTTTATTGATCCAACAAGTTCATTATCAGAAAAAACGCCAAAAACAGTATTTTGCTTAATTTCATTTTTATGATAAGCATCAGTTTTTTTTAAACATTCTTCATAAGAACTAAAAAATAGATCAGGGCTACTTTTAAAAGCTTGTAATTTTAGATTTTTCCAGTTTTCCCAATCTTTCTCTTTAAGTATTTGAATTTGATAATTATTATTTTTCATTCTTATTTTAATTTGACTTCTTTTAATAATTTAGTAAAATTATTCTTTAATTTGAAACTGGAAATTTTCATTTTATAAAAATATAATGTAATGACAAATTGTATTGATTATAAAAATTATTTAAATTTGTAATTATTTTTAATATCGTTTAATTTATGAAGTATTATGATATTAATATATTAAGATTAAAAAATACACCTAGAAAGTTTAATTTCGAATTAAATAAAGAATTTTTTTCTTTATATGAATTCAACTTTATAAAAGCTGGAAAAGTAAAAGCAGAAGTTTTATTGATAGAAGAAACAAAAAATAATCTTTTGAAAATGAAATTTCATTTAGAAGGTGATATTGAATTAGAATGTGATCGGAGTCTTGAAAAATTTCTTTATCCCATAAATATTGATAAAGAAGTAATTTTTGAATTTGGTGATAAAGATGAAGAAATAAATGTTGATCATTATGTGATTAATAAAGAAGCAACTTACATAAACATAGCTCAGCATTTACATGATTTTATTGTCTTAGAAGCACCAATAAAAAAATTGCATCCTAAATATACTACTTCTATTTAAAGACATTCAGACAATTGAACTGTTTAAATATAGATTGAGTATATGATTATTAAAAATATTGTATAATAACTAAAAATTTAAAATGGCGCATCCAAAACGTAAAATATCAAGAACGAGAAGAGATAAAAGACGTACACATTATAAAGCTATTCCAGAAAGTATGGCTAAGTGTCAAACAACAGGTGAAATTCATAGACCTCATAGAGCATATTGGCATGAAGGCAAACTTTATCTAAATGGTAAAGTTATGATAATGAAGGAAGAAGAATAGTTTAATTTTATAAAATATTAAAAAGATTTAATTTTCTGAAAATCTTATTTGTGCTGATTCCATTAAAAATATCCTCTTATTATCATAAATCATACGGTTTTAGATAGCCATAGAATATATTAAATTGAGATATTTAATAAAATAAAATTTAAATTAGCTTTAATACTAAGGAACTCAAAAAGTAAATAATGTCAAAAATTCAAGCAGCTATAACAGGAGTACATGGCTATGTACCAGAAAAAATATTAAGTAACAAAGATTTAGAAAGTATTGTTGATACTTCCGATGATTGGATTACTAGAAGAACAGGAATTAAAGAAAGAAGAATACTCGCAAAAGATAAGCCTACATCATTCATGGCTATTAAAGCGTGTGAAGGATTATTATCAAAAACAAATACAAAACCAGAAGAAATTGATTTAGTCTTATGTGCAACAATGACACCTGATATGTTGACTCCATCAGTTTCTAATATAATATCTAAAGAATTGAATATAAGAAATGCCTTTGCTTTTGATATTCAGGCAGCATGTTCAGGTTTCTTATATACAATGATAACAGCAGAAAAATTTATTATTTCTGGTCAATGTAAAAAAGTTTTGGTAGTTGGAGCAGATAAAATGTCATATATAACAAATTATAATGATAGAACTACATGTATATTATTTGGTGATGGAGCAGGAGCTATACTAATGGAACCCAATTTGGAAGGTTATGGTATCAAAGACAGTATTTTAAGATCAGATTCTGAACATGGTCTCGACCTTTTAAAAATAGAAGCAGGAGGTAGTAAAAACCCTTGTTCTCATGAAACTATTGATCAAGAGAAACATTATATTAAGCAAGAAGGTAGAAATGTATATAAGTATGCTGTTGAAGAAATGTTTGGTGCATCAAAAGAAATTATGAATAGAAATAATATCACTTCAGATGATCTAGCATATTTAATTCCTCATCAAGCTAACGAAAGAATATTAGAATCTGTTGCAGAAAAATTAAAACTACCAAAAGAGAAAGTTATGATAACAATAAATAAATATGGTAATACAACAGCAGCAACTTTACCACTTTGTTTATGGGATTATGAAAGTAAATTGACAAAAGGAGATAATTTAGTATTTACAGTTTTTGGAGCAGGTTTTACTTGGGGGGCAGCTTATGTAAAATGGGCGTATTAATTTAAATAATATAATATTATTATGGCAACAACAGCTGATTTTAAAAATGGGATATGTATGGAATATAATAATGATCTATATACAATAGTTTCATTCCAACATGTTAAACCTGGTAAAGGAGGAGCTTTTGTCAGGACTAAATTAAAAAGTATTACTTCTGGAAAGGTAATTGAAAATACTTTTACTGCTGGAGTTAAAATTAAAACTGCTAGAATTGAGAGACATTCTTATCAATTTTTATATAAAGATAATAGTGGATACCATTTTATGAATAATGAAACTTATGATCAAGTTACTATTCAAGAATCTGTTATAAATGCACCGCAGTTTTTAAAGGAAGGACAAGTAGTAGATATTATTTCTCATCAAGAAGCAGATACTATCATCGCATGTGAATTGCCTCCTTTTGTAGAATTAGAAGTTACCTATACTGAACCAGGTTTTAAAGGAGATACTGCTAACAAGACTTTAAAATCTGCTACTTTAGAAACAGGAGCTCAAATACAAGTGCCTCTATTTATTGATAATAATGAGATAATTAAGGTAGATACTAGAACAGGAGAATATTCTGAAAGAGTAAAATAAAAATTATATATTATTACCATACAAAAATATTTGCATTTTTTGAAAAAATTATATTTCACCTTTTCTTTTAATAAGTTTATTTTGGTCCTCAATAATATTTTGATCAATATCTTGTTCTTCAATATTTGTATATGATTTCCTTGATCTTATACAATTTTTCAAATAGAATAAACATAACACATTATAATTGCTATAATGATAATTATATAAATTTTTTCATTTAATTTTATCTATATTTAATATAAAATAATCAAGTGATTAAAAATGCAATAATATTTAATTGCAATGTATAGAGTTATTAAAAAATTTGTATTTTTATTTTTAAATATAAGTCGATATTTGCAAAGTTAATTTTTAATTTATATTTAAGTCTTATCAATTCATTTATGACTTTTAGTAATTAAATATTATATTAATTTTTAGGGAATAATCTATTGTTGTATTAATTTAGTAGTTAAATCTAAATTCAAAATACTATTTAAAATCATGAGCGAAGATAAAGTTTTAGTTAAAGAACCAAAAAATAAAACAAAAAATTGCAGTATGGAAAATACAAAGCCAAATGAGGAAAAAAATATTTCAAAGATTAAAGATCTATTAAAATATGTAGATCAGACAGGCTTAGAAGAAGTATATATTAAAACTTCAGATATCACTTTGAGAATTAAGAGGACACCAGGTCCAAGTTCTTTCTCAGATCTAGATAACCAATCTTCAAAGATATCAATTCCAGAAACATTAATAGATAGCGAAAATGAAACTACTAAAGAAGAAAAATCTAACACAAAAATCGAAAATCTATTAAAAATCAAAGCTCCAATGATAGGAACATTTTATATATCACCAAATCCTGATTCTCCACCTTTTGTGAAAGTAGGAGATAGAATTAGTAAAGGTCAAACAGTTTGTATAATTGAAGCAATGAAACTTTTTAATGAAATAGAAGCAGATCATTCTGGGATAGTAGAAAAGATATTAGTAGAAGATGCTTTGCCTGTAGAATTTGATCAGCCTTTGTTTTTGATAAAACCTGAATAATATATGACTGCAAAAGAACTAGCTAAAAGTTTACCAAATGTAGGAATAAAGTTGGCTGAGAAGTTAATTAATGCAAATATTGATAGTCCACAAAAGTTAGCAGAAATAGGAGCAGAATCTGCATTCATAAAAATTAATGAAACCAAAGGATTTTGTGGAAAATTTAATGCATTATATCTTTATGCTCTTGAAGGAGCGATTACTAACTGTAATTGGCTAAAAATTCCAGAAGCAAGAAAAATAGAATTCAAAAAGTTTACTAAACAATTAAGAAAAGATAAATAATATGTTTAAGAAAATACTAATAGCAAATAGAGGAGAAATAGCATTAAGAATAATTAGAACATGTCATGAGATGGGAATAAAGACAGTTGCAGTTTATTCAACAGCAGATAAAGAAAGTTTACATGTAAAATTTGCCGATGAAGCAGTTTGTATAGGACCGCCACAAAGTAATCAATCATATTTAAAAATTGCAAATATCATAGCAGCAGCTGAAGTAACAAATACTGATGCCATACATCCAGGATATGGATTCCTTTCTGAAAATTCTAATTTTGCTAAAATATGTAAAGAACATAATATCAAATTTATTGGTCCAGATATAGAAGCAATAAATAAGATGGGAGATAAATCAACAGCAAAAGAAACAATGGAAAAAGCTGGAATACCAATTGTTCCTGGATCTAAAGGATTATTAGAATCTTTAGAACAAGCAAAAGAAATAGCAAATCAAATTAAATTTCCAATAATATTAAAAGCCACTGCAGGAGGAGGCGGAAAAGGAATGCGAATTGTTAATAATCCTTCAGAACTAGAAAAATCATGGCAAGATGCTAAAAGAGAAGCAAAGGCATCTTTTAGTAATGATGGCTTATATATGGAAAAATTTATTGAAGATCCTAGACATATTGAAATACAAATTTTAACTGATCAATTTGGAAATGTTTCCCATTTATCAGAAAGAGATTGCTCTATACAAAGGAGACATCAAAAATTAATTGAAGAAACACCATCTCCATTTATAGATCAAAAGATGAGAGAAAAGATGGGCGAAGTATCCTTGAAGGCTTGCAAATATATAAATTATGAAGGAGGAGGAACTATAGAATTTCTTGTAGATAAGCATCATAACTTTTATTTTATGGAGATGAATACGAGAATTCAAGTAGAACATCCCATAACAGAACAAGTCACAAATATTGATTTAATAAAAGAGCAAATTAAAGTAGCTGCAGGAGAAAAAATAGAAAATAAAAATTATTATCCTCAATCTTATTCCATTGAATGCAGAATTAATGCAGAAGATCCAAATCATAATTTTAGACCTTGTCCAGGCATTATTAAAAATTTACATTTACCTGGAGGTCATGGAATTAGAGTTGATACTCATGTCTATTCTGGTTATCAAATAACACCATATTATGACTCAATGATTGCTAAATTAATTTCAACAGGTCCAACCAGAGAAGAAGCTATAAAAAAAATGGTTAGAGCATTAAATGAATTTATTATTGAAGGAATAAAGACTATAATTCCCTTGCACTTAAAAATACTTAATGATAAAGATTTTATTAAAGGCAATTTTACAACCAAATTTTTAGAAATTAAGAATTTTTCTAATATTACTCAAAAAGTTAATTGATAATTATACTACTTCCATTTGAAGAATATCTGATAATCGGTCTTTTCTGTATGAAAACAACCGGTTTTAGATACATCTTGATATACGTCGAGTATATATCTTTTATTTTTATTTACTGGACTTACGCAAAATAACTCTAAAATATCAAATACTTCTATTCCTATAATAGAAAATATAAGTCAAATTATTTATTAAAATTAATATCTCTATCATCACCATATTCTAAATAATCTTCATTTATTGGTACATTTTCTTTATTTTGAGAATCATTTTCACTGAAATATTGGGTGTCTTTAACTGAAAATTCATAATCAATATCAAAAAGTTGCGAAGTTGATTGTTCATTATAATTTATTTCTCGACCGATAGGTGTTGGATCACTAATACCATATGAAAAAGATTGTGATCTTATTTTGCGAGAAAGTATTTTTTCTTTTCCGATAACAGGAGGTCTAGTACTTAATGAATTCTTTAAAGTCAATAATTTTGAAGTAACTACATTAATAGTTTTTTTTTCAGAATATAAATCTTTTTTATTTCTTATATTTGTTAGAATCTCTGGATATTCTTCAATTTCATTAATAGAACTTTTATTTGGAGTAATTATATTTATAATGCTCATCCTGATTTTTTGCATAGGAGTATTGGCAATTTTAATTTTTAACCTACTATTGTTGATTTCAGGTTCTTTAGTATCTGTAAAAGTTAGAGAAGACCTACTATCTTCTTTGTTATTAAAAGGATCCATATCTTGAGTGAGCATTTGAAAATGTTTAGCAGCAAGAATTGCTTCTTGGTTATTTTTCTTTCTTTTTATTAAGTACAAAATTGAAATTATTAAGCATAAGAATATTGACATTGTTGTTAAAGTTACCCAATTAAAAAATCTATGGACTATAGTATTTATTTTTTTATTCTTATATGTTGTTAAATATTTAGTCTCATTAATCATGCATTTTAAATTATTACTTTGTTTAGGCATATATGAACCTAAAGTGATATATTTTTTAGATTTTTCGAAAATTAATAAAGGCTTTATTGATAGTTCTATATCTAAAAAGTTTAGAGAAGTATTTATTTTTTTAATTATAGGTTTAAATTCTATTAAAGTACAATCATCATCTTCATTTTGATAATTATCTAAATTTATTTTTCCTATTAATAATTTGCTTTTAATGCCATGTTCGATGTTTCCTGCAAAAAATAAATCATTTGAAGATTCTAAAAAATTAATTGCACTTATTTTACCTTTATATTCTTGGTCATAAAAAATAGTTCCATTTGCTTCTTGAAGTTCATTTTGAATTTTAATTAATGCTGGCTGTGAAAACTTATTTGATAAATATTCAAAAGAAATTCCTAAATAAATATTATCCCTTTTTTTAAAAATTGAATAACAAGTTCCAGAATTATGAATTGTGCTAAATGAAATATTTGAATTTTTAATGTTATACTCAAAAAAAATTATTTCTTTTGTATTTAAATTCATCCATTCACCACACGCTAAGATAGAATTGTCTAATACAAAAACAGAGTTTATTTTTATATTTTTTAAACTATATTTACTCCATAAAGGAGTGAAATTATTATCAAAGGCACCTATTAATAATTTATTGTCATGATCTGATTTTAATTGTCCAATATAATAAAACCCATTATCTATATCTACTAATCTTTTTAAAACGGTTTTATAATTTTTGAAATATAAATTGAAATTTTTATTTTCTAAAGATTTTTTTGTTTCCAAATTTATATTTAAAATATAAAAATCTTCATCATTTGTCTTACAGTTATATTTGGAGCCAGCTATAATTATTTCATCAGAATTCTTTTTTTTTATAAATGAGCTTGATATTAAATATTGATTATATATATAATATTTATTGTTCCATGATTTTGTTTGATCTTTATTATAATAATTAATAGAAAAATAGGAATGATTTTCTGAAAATGAATTAGTTAAAATATAATGATTTTTATTCTTACCTTCATACAAAATATCCGAAATGTAACTAATTTTATTGAATTTATTAAAGCCTAAATCTTTTTTTAAATTAAAATATTTATCATTTTGATTACAATATATATTTGAATAATCATCATTTTTGAAGGTATTAACAAAATTGATATTGCCATGATGAGTATGATATAAAGTTGGTTCTAAATCAAAAGTATTTAAAGAGCTAGATCCTGAAATTACAAAGTTGGTATCATTAAAAAGTATTATTTTATTAGCATAATTAGTATCATATTCTGAAAATTTATTTAAATAATTTTCTCCTTTTGTATTATAGATTAGAAAGCTAAAAAAGAGTTTTTTGAATAAACCATGACTATTTTTGCTATCATAATTTCTTTTTTTAGATGAATATATTTTTGTTAGAAAAGAATTATTAATTATTGAATTCTTCTTTGTTTTATTTTTCATATTTGATTTTTCTCTAATATGACTACATTTGGTAATATTAAAAACCAAGATTAGGGATAAGCAAAAATATTTCATATTCAATTATTGTTTATTTTAAGTTCTTAAATAACCTAAATTAAAAGGCCTTTTAATTTTAAATTTATTTAGTCATTTTTATATTCAAACTCATTAGTAGTTGCCCATATTCTTAAATTATCATTTTTTCCTTCAGAACAAGTAGCCATATAATAATTACAAGGACTAAATTTCAAATTTAAAACCGATTTTTTATGAGCTTTAAAAGAATTTTTTAAAGGATCTTTGGATTCAAAAGTATTATAAATCTCAACTCTTCTATTTTGACATGGAATAGCTATGGTTTCACCATCTGGACTCAATACAATTTTATTACTTAATCCTTCATCTTTATAAAAATATCTTACAACCTTAAAGTTATTTAAATCTCTAATTTTAACTAAATTATCTAGGCTTACTGAGATTAAATAATTTTTATATTTAGTATAATCAATTGCATAAATACAACTATTATTATTTTTTTCAATTATAGTTTTATATAATTTTAAAGTCTTTATATCATATATTGAAATAGATTTTGGGGAACCAGAAGCAATAAAATTACCTGAATTTCCAAAGCATAATTTTGTATAAAATCCATTTTGATTTGTAAATGTTTTAATTAATTTTGATGATCTTTGATCCCATAGTTCAATATATCCTCTTTTATAATTAATCCCTATCATATTACCATCTAAACTATATCTTGTACTGATTATGGCATCGTTACTTTTAGAAGATGCTAAATTTATTTTGTCTGTGGGTTTATTGATATCCCATATATTTACAGTTTTATTTAATTCACCTGATATAAAAATATTACTTTTAATTGGATTAAAATCTAGAGAACATATCTCAGAATCAGTGTATAATATAGAATTAACATTATTTAAATCTCCAGTTTCTATATCCCAAATTCCGATTTTTTTATCAATGCCTCCACTTATTAAAATTTCACTATCACAATTAAAGCTAAGACTTAGAATTTTTTGGATATGGTAACTTATCGTAGTGTACTTTTTAATTTTATAATACCATCTTTTTTTATTAAATGACTTAAAGTTTTCATTTTGCTTTTTTAAAATGTTATTATGCTTCTTTAACAGATAATTTTCTTCAAATAATTGTTTTGAATTATCTTGATTTGGAGTAATATTTACTTCTGAATTTAGTTTGTTTTCACTTATCTGTGATTTGAGCATATAGTCCATTTCTTGACGCATAGCTTCTATATTTTGATCAACAAAAGACTGTTTTTGCAAATGCTTATTTTGCATACTTAATTTTTGACATTTACTTTTATATTTGAGATATTTTTCATTTAAATTTTGGTTGGTCTTATAATTTTTATCACGCTCAATTTTTAGATTTTTATTTTCATATAATGCTATCCCTTTTTCTTTTTTTTGAAATTCTAATTCTTTTTTATAAAAATTAATTTTATTTTTTAATTTTATTATCTCTTCTTGATTTTTTTCATTATTAAAGTCATTAAAAAAAGATTCCAATCCAATCTCTATTGATATTTTTTTATTTTTATTATCAGCTTTATAGTCTGTACTTAATGGACTTTGAAGATTATCAATTTTACTACTTATTTGAAGCACACTATTTTTTAATATTTCAAAATTTTTTTCCATCTTGGTTAATCTATATGTAGGAGTCGGTATAGGTATAGGTGTTTCATTTCTTTTGTTTTGATATCTTTTAGTGGTTTTGTTGATATAATTAGTGGTTTTGTTGATATAATTGTTAGAAGGAAATAATGACTTATTTTTATTTAAATTTTTTCTTTCAGAATTATCTAATTTTGATATTGCGCTTGCGGTCGATTCTCGATTATAAAGTGAATCCATTTTTTTATTTATACGTTCGAAATTTCTATTTCTTTGAGTTATATCTATAGATTTATTTCTTAAGTTTTTATTTTTGTATGCAGGTATAGATATTTCACTGTCTGAAATATCACTATTTAAAATAACAGATATGTTATCTTTTTCATTTTTTAATGTTTTTTCCTCTTTATTCATTTTTCTTCTAACCCTTAAAAAAGTATCATCTTTGATACCAGCTTTTTTTAAAGTGTCACAAATTTTAGAATAACTTGATTTATTATTAAGTAAATCAAATTTTTTTAAATCAGGTAAACTATTTGATTTTTTTAAACTATTTCTTTGTATTAATGCACAATGACTGCTAAGCAATGAACTTGAGTTTTTATAATGATGTCTTTTAATGTAAGTATTATTTGAAATTATTGAAATATTATCATCCATATCATCTATAGTATATGATCTTCTTTTTAATAAACTTTCTGTACTACAGGTTGAAGTCTTTCTTAAAAACGTTACTTTTTTGTTTTCGTTTGAAACAAGGCTATTAGAATTATTATTACTTTGATTATTATAATAATTTGGATTATTTTTATGATTTAATTCTATAAAGACATCTTCTAAATTATTATTAACACTTGTTTCTGAAGCTATAGAATTTAATTTTAGCTTTGGAACATTTAGTTTATATTTAGGTTTTGAGTTATAGTATTCATTATCACTAATATATTGATCGTCAAACTCATCTAAATCTGCATTTTCTGTTTCTGAAAAAACTTCTGAGTTAATAGGTTGCATAGATTTTTCTTCATATTCATATTTTGAATTCATATTATTTTTCTTAACATTAAAGCAATTAGTAAATATGAAACAATACATTATTATGAGTACAAATATTTCTTTCTTTAATTCAGTCATAATAATGAGTTATATTTTTATAATAATATTTTACTAATTCAATTATATTTAAAAAATACAAGTTATTATAATAAAGAGATTATAAATTTGATTTTAATTATAAATTTTATCTATCTAACATAATTTTATATGATATTAGATAAACTAGATATAAATAAAGAAGGATTACTTTTTAATTGTGAAATTGGTCAGTTCAAACATGCTTTTTATATTTTTTTAATTCTTTCTTGTAATTTAAAAATAAAGAAAGAAATGAATAATTATAAAATTTTAGATTATAAAGTATTGTAAGTTCAGAATGAGTGGGTTTTAAGAACAAATGAAAATAAATTAATATCTTTTAATTTTAATCGAATAAAGAAAGAAATATATAAAAGATTTTTTAATACGAACAATTTCAATTTTCCCTTGGAATTAGAAGAATTAATTATAAAAAATTTTGTGGGAGATCCAGAAGAAATATTGGTATTAAGGACAACTCAAAACGATTTTAATTTAAAATTTTTTATTCATGATAAAATCTTCTATGTAGTAACTTCAAATAATTTAGTTTTTAGAAACCCTGATAAAATAGATTGTATAGTTTTATATAAATTAAACTCAAATTTTGGATATTATTCTAAGCATAAAGAATTATCTGATTCTTTAAATAATGATATAGATTTAAAAATCAAAAAATTTTTTGATAAGTATTTTCATGCAAATTATGAAATTTGGACGAAAACTATATGGAATAGCGATTCAAAATATATACTAATAACAGGAAAAGCTAAAATACAAGATCTAATAATTATTTTTGTTTTAAATAATGATAATAATAAAATCTTTCCCTTATGTCAATGGGGAAATGAAGATCATCTAACTATAAATTTTCCAATTAAACATGAATATAGATACCAATATTGTGTTATTAGTAGTCATATAAAATATTTTTTAAAAAAACTTGAAGTTAAAAAGTTAAATAATTCTTTAATATATGAAGCCCCTTATAAATATAATTATGATTTCAAACAAACTGAATTAGAATTAACAATAAATATTGATTATGATAATAATTTAGATTCAGTAAAAAAATATGTCTTAATTTTTAATTTTAGTGAAATAAAAGAATTAAATTTATGCTAATTGTAAATAAAATGAAAAATAAATGTTTAGAACTCATAATTGCGGAGAACTCAAAATTACTGATATAAATAAAAAAGTTACCTTATCAGGTTGGATAAATATTATTAGAAATAAAGGAAGTATAATTTGGATAGATTTAAGAGATAGATATGGAATTACTCAATTAGTACTTGAAGAAAAAACAACTGATAGCTCTATTTTTAAAAAAGCTAAAACATTAGGTAGAGAAGATGTTATAAAAGTAAAAGGAACTGTTTCTAAAAGAACATCAAAAAATGAAAAGATATCAACAGGAGAAATAGAAATAGTAATAACAGAATTAGAAATTCTAAATTCATCTAAAATTCCTCCTTTTACTATTGAAAATGATACAGATGGAGGTGAAGAGTTAAGAATGAAATATAGATATCTCGATATCAGAAGACCACAAATAAGAGAAAATTTAATATTAAGGCATCAAGTAGTATCAATATTGAGAGAATACCTAAATAAAAAAGATTTTATAGAAATAGAAACACCATCATTAATAAAATCAACACCCGAAGGAGCAAGAGACTTTTTAGTTCCTTCAAGAATGAATCCCGGCAAATTTTATGCATTACCACAATCTCCACAAACTTTAAAACAATTACTTATGATAGGAGGGATGGATAAATATTACCAATTAGTAAAATGTTTTAGAGATGAAGATCTAAGAGCGGATAGGGCTCCAGAATTTACACAGATTGATTGTGAAATGTCTTTTATAGAACAACAAGATATTTTTAACACTTTTGAACCAGCTATTCAACAAGTTTTTAATGTAATTAAAGGAGTGACTTTGCCAAAGTTTCCAGTATATACTTATGATGAAGTAATGTCTAAATATGGAACAGATAAGCCAGATTTAAGATTTGATATGCAAATAATAGATATTACTGAAAAAGTACAAAAATGTAATTTTAAAGTCTTTGATAATTCAGAATATATTGGAGCTATCTGTGTCAAAAACTCTGCATCATTTACCAGAAAACAAATAGATATATATACTGACTTTATTAAAAATCCGAACTTAAAAGGAAAAGGCTTAGTATATATTAAATACAACGAAGATGATAGTATAAGATCTTCCATAGATAAATTTATCTTACCTGAACAATTTAAAAATTGGTTTATAGATTTAGAAGCTAAAAAAGGGGACTTAGTTTTTGTTATTGCAGATAAAAAACAAAAGGCACAAAAAATATTAGGAGAATTAAGATTAAAATTAGCTTCAGATTTAAATTTAAAAGATAAAAATAAATTTGCACCATTATGGGTGATAGATTTTCCATTATTAGAATGGAATGAAGAACATCAAAGATTTTTTGCTTCCCATCATCCCTTTACTTCACCTAAAGATGAAGATATTGTTAAAATGACTACAGATCCAGCAAACGTCAAAGCTAAAGCCTACGATTTAGTAATGAATGGATTTGAAATTGCAGGAGGTTCTTTAAGAATTCATAAAAAAGATATTCAAGAAAAAATGTTTAAAATAATAGGAATGGATTTAAAACAAGCGTATGATGAATTTGGATTTTTAATTAATGCATTGGGATATGGAGCTCCGCCACATGGAGGAATAGCCATTGGTTTAGCGCGGTTATGTGCTATTTTAGGAGGATCTGAGGCTATTAGAGATTTTATAGCTTTTCCTAAAAATAATTCTGGTAAAGATATAATGATTGATGCTCCTTCTCTTATTTCTTCTGAACAATTGAAAGAATTGAATTTGTGATTTATATTATAAGAAAATAAAAATAATTATATATATAAAAATTTTTTAAGTTTATATATTACAAAAAAATAATTATTTATTGATCTTTGAGGAGTTATTACAAATTTAAATTTTTAAAAGCATGAGCAAAAGTTTTATAATATCGATAGTTATTTCATTTATATATTCTTGTAATATAAATTCAAATAATAAGATGCAAAATAATAAGATGCAAAATAATATATCAAATGATGAAAAAACTTTAAATCACGGTATCAATAATTTAAATAATTATGGTTATTCAGAGTTGCATATGGCTACATCATCAGGAAATATTCAAAAAATTATTAAAATTTGTAAAAATGAAAACGCAAATCTGAATATTAAAACCAAAAATGAAAAGAAAACACCTTTATTTTACTTATGTGAAGGAAACAAGAATAAAGCATTAAAAGAATTTTTAAAATATAAAGAAAGAATAGATTTGAATATGCCCGGTCAAAAAGATGGGAACACTGCTTTATATGAAGTAATAAAAAATAAAAATGATGAAGCTTTAAAATTATTGATTGATAATGGAGCAGATCTAAAAACTTATTATTTTAATTATCCATCCCCACTTATTGCTTCTTGTTTATTAAAAAATGAATTAGCCTTTCAGTTAATATCGCAAAAATTAATTTCGACAGAACTCGATATTGATTTCCCTGGTAAGGATAAAAAATTCTCAGCTCTTTTTATGATGATATTTAACAATGAATTGAAATATGCTGAAAAATTATTGAAGTTAGGTGCCAACCCCAATAAAATAAGTATTTCTAATTCTAATCTTGTAAAAAATTCTCCAATAACATTAGCCTGTGAAAAGAATTATGTCGAAGCATTGCAGCTTCTAAAAAGATATGGAGGAAATTACGAAGCCAAAAATTCAAAAAATTGGCCTTTACTTTTTATATGTGCTGATAAAAATTCAAAAAATTGCTTAAAAGAATTATTAGAAGCTGAAGTTAATATAAATGGAACAATAGCTGGAAACTATACAGCTCTATGGATAGCAAGCTTTAAAGGGCACACTAATATTGTAAAACAATTAATGTTTGTAGATGAAAAGAGTAACTATAGAAAAGAATTGAATGTTAACTTAAAAGATAAAGAAAATAAAAATGCTTTGTTTGTTGCAATTGAAAAAAATAACAATGACATAGCTGATTTACTTTTTAAGCATCCAAAATTAATTCTTCCAGAAAGCTATTTAAATCATCTGATGTTCTTATGTTGTAGAGTGGATAATTTGAAAATGTTGAAACATTTAAAAACAATGGCAGGAAATTATGAAATAAAAAACTCTAGAGCTCAATCTTTAATTTATATATGTGCTGATAAAAATTCACCAAATTGTATGAGAGAATTACTAAAAGCTAAACTTGATATAAATGATTCAATTCCTGGAAATTATACACCTCTATGGATAGCGAGTTTTAGAGGGCATACAAATATTGTAAAACAACTGATATTTGATGAAAAGAATAATTATAGAGATGAATTAGATATAAACATAAAAGATAGAGAAGGCAAAACGGCTTTATTTGTAGCAATAGAAAAAGAAAATCCTGAAATAGTAAATTTATTAATGAATAACCCAAAACTAAAACCAGATCAAAAAAGTTACAATACTTTTATTTTTCCATATTTGATGAAAATAATATTAAATAATATGAGCATAATATCTTTCCGGAATAAACAATAGTATATCATTATTACTTGATAGTAAAATTAAAATATTTGTTTTTGAAAGGTTCTTTTCTTAAAGTAAAATGCCACCATTCTTTATCATAAGGTTTGAAGCCATTTTTGATCATTAAATTTCTAAGAATCAATCTATTTTTTAATGCCTCTTTGGATATTTTATTTGAAAATGTATTTGCTTTGGGATCTAGAAAATCAAAAATTGTCCCCATTTCAATGCTATTATCTTTATAAGTTTCAGTATTTAAACTCATATTTAAATTGATATCAATAATAGTTAAGTCGATTGTACTCCCTCTAGAATGTTTAGATTTTTTAGCTATATATCCTTTAAATAAATCTTTTTTATTTTGAAAATTAGGATAAAAATATTTTTTCATCTTAATATCATTTTTATCTTTTGCCCAATTCCAAAAATCATCAACCGCTTTAGGATCTGTAATTTAATAACCTAAATGATTGGCTATGCAGAATTTTCAATGGTATAATTCCATTCAGGATGAAATTTGTCGCCATTAATGTTTATAGCATCCATATCCTTTTTCGTAACTTCTATCCCTTTTTCGT
>JAAGZN010000823.1 GCA_024206165.1 Bacteroidota bacterium | reverse complement strand
TCTTTTTGCGGGGCTAAGTTTTTACTAAGTTTCATGGGGAACTATAAGAAAACCTCGGTGTAATAAGTTCTAGGCTGTTCCTATGGACAGAACTGTTGTAATACAGCTGTTTACAACGTTTTAGAGCAAACGGAATCGTTTTATTCCATGCGAAAGGCGTACTTTATAAGAAATTGAGGTGAACTCTTATTGCGAGGCTAAGTTTTCACTAAGTTTCATCGGGAATTATAAGAAACACTTGAAGTAATAAGTTCTACGCTGGTCCCATGGACAGAACTGTTGTAATACGTTTGTTTACAACGTTTTAGAGCAAACAGAATCGTTTTATTCCATGCGAAAGGCGTACTTTATAAGAAATTGAGGTAAACTCTTATCGCGGGTATAAGTATTCACTAAGTATAATGGGGAACTATAAAAAACCCTCGGTGTAATAAGTTTTAGGCTGCTGCCATGGACAGAACTGCTGAAATACGTATGATTACAACGTTTTAGAGCTAACAGAATCATTTTATTCTATTCGAAAGGCGTACTTTATAAGAAATTCAGGTGAACTCTTTTTGCGGGGCTAAGTTTTTACTAAGTTTCATGGGGAACTATAAGAAAACCTCGGTGTAATAAGTTCTAGGCTGTTCCTATGGACAGAACTGTTGTAATACAGCTGTTTACAACGTTTTAGAGCAAACGGAATCGTTT
>JAAGZN010000822.1 GCA_024206165.1 Bacteroidota bacterium | reverse complement strand
GCTCTGTAATTTTGTACATCGAACACTATGATGCAGTTATAGTCTAAGCAATGCTCTAGAGATATATTATCTTCTTGCTTCCAATCTATATCGCTCTTTACTTCGGTACATCGAGCACTATGATGCAATATAGACCAAGCAATGCTATAGAGATAAATAATCTTCTTGTTTCTAATCTTTATCGCTTTGTACTTCTGTACATCGAACACTATGATGCAGTTATAGACTAAGCAGTGCTATAGAGATATATTATCTTCTTGTTTCCAATCTATATCGCTCTATACTTCTGTACATCGAGCAGTATGATGCAGTTATAGACTAAGCAATGCTATAGAGATATATTATCTTCTTGTTTCTAATCTATATCACTCTGTACTTCTGTACATCGAGCATTATGATGCAGTTATAGACTAAGCAATGCTATAGAGATATATTATCTTCTTGTTTCCAATCTATATCGCTCAGTACTTCTGTTCATCGAGCTCTATGATGCAGTTTTAGATTAAGCAATGCTATAAAGATATAT
>JAAGZN010000821.1 GCA_024206165.1 Bacteroidota bacterium | reverse complement strand
GCGATTAGTGTGTAAACCCCTGTGCCATCTAATGCATTAATGACATCAACACTGCTAATGCCATCGGTTAAATTGATTTCCCGGCTGTCATCACCCAGTAAGTTTAAGGTATCACTGTCATCACCACCGTCGATTAACTTCGTGACAAAGCCACCGTTACCAAGGTTAATAATATCCTCACCAGTACCGGCGGTAATGCTGGCCGTTTCAGCTGTGATGTTAAATATATCCGCACCAATGCCACCGGTTAAGGTGTCAATCGTACTGCTGATATTGAAGGTATCAACTTTGCTCCCCCCCACTAGGCTATCAATACCGCTAAAGGCGATGGTGCTATTGAAGTTATCCGTTGTGCCGTTTACCGTCCAGGTATTATCACGGTCATTACCCGCGATTAGTGTGTAAACCCCTGTGCCATCTAATGCATTAATGACATCAACACTGCTAATGCCATCGGTTAAATTGATTTCCCGGCTGTCATCACCCAGTAAGTTTAAGGTATCACTGTCATCACCACCGTCGATTAACTTC
>JAAGZN010000820.1 GCA_024206165.1 Bacteroidota bacterium | reverse complement strand
CACACTGCACTGCACACTGCACTGCACACTGCACTGCACACTGCACTGCACACTGCACTGCACACTGCACTACACACTGCACTGCACACTGCACTGCACAGAGCACTGTGCAGTGCGCTGTGCAGATCACTTTACAGTGCACTGTTTAGTCCATTGCACTGCACACTGGATGAGGGCTGGTACAACCAAATCATCCAAACTACCAGGTGACTTATTGAGCCAGGGCAGTACACTTTTATGTCAGCCCTCAAACAGTGCACTGCACTGCACTGCACTGCACTGATGGGGATACTCCTGGTGGCGGATAGGGCAGTCAAGTTGGGTGTGTGGGCAGGAGAGGCCACATAGCACTGGCTACATACTCTCGGTCATTGACGCCAGGAGGATAAAAAAGCCTTTGGACACTTAATGGTGACTACAATGTCATTTTGATGCAACCCCCCATTGCACCCATTTGTATCAGACAATATTAACTTCACTTGGTTATATGACTTAAAGTGACAGGGTATGTGACCTCAATCAATAATGTCACGACTATGGCTTATACAGAGGGTTATCAATAGTATCAAATATTTTGCCTTCTGTAATTTACACTTATGCCATTTGACACAAAGTGGCATGTGGTATCATATAAAACAACGGCTGTTTTGGAATGAGGGCTGTGACCACAAACAGAATAAGGTTGAAAAAATAAACATTTCCCATTTTTGTTAATTTCACACAAAGTCACATAGTACCAAATCTGTAATTTACACTTATGCAAATTCGCAAAAAGTGGTATGTGGTTGCGCGCCTGCACCCACAGGCAGGTCAGGGTCGGCACCTTACACGGTCGTGATGTCGCCTCCGTCTGTCTGGACCCCCTTCGATTTCATGGCTACTTCAGTCTGAGTTCCCTTCTCCAAGTCCCAGTCCACGGTCCACCCCAGTCCACGGTCCACCCCAGTCCACGGTCAACCCCAGTCAACGGTCCACCCCAGTCCACTGTCCACCCGTCCACGGTCAGATTTTTTGCAGTTATTTGGCATTACT
>JAAGZN010000819.1 GCA_024206165.1 Bacteroidota bacterium | reverse complement strand
CTACTACTGACGAAGTACTCAATACGCAGTACTTATTACTCAGTACTCAGCACTCATTACTCAGTACTCAGTACTCAGCACTCAGTACTCAGTACTCAATACCCAGTACTCAGTACTCAGTACTCAGTACTCAGTACTTAGTACTCAGTACTCAGTACTCAGAACTAAGTACTTAGCACTCAGTACTCAGTACTCAGTAATCAGTACTCACAGTACCAAGTACTAAGTACTAAGTACTAAGTACTCAGCACTCAGTACGCAGTACTCTCAGTACTCAGTACACAGTACTCAGTACTCATTACTCAGTACTCAGTACTCAGTACTCAGTACTCAGTATTCAGTATTCAGTACTCATAACTCAGTACTCAGTACTCAGTACTCAGTATTCAGTACTCAGTACTCACTACTCAGTAATCAGTACTCAGCACTCAGTACTCAGTAATCAGTACTCACAGTACTAAGTACTAAGTACTAAGTACTAAGTACTCTCAGTACTCAATACTCAGTACTCAGTACTCAGTACTCAGTACTCAGTACTCAGTACTCAGTACTCAGTACTCAGTACTCAGTACTCACTACTCTCAGTGCACAGTACACAGTACTCAGAACTCAGTACTCAGTACTCAGCACTCAGTACTCACT
>JAAGZN010000818.1 GCA_024206165.1 Bacteroidota bacterium | reverse complement strand
TTCAATGGGCTATTAGTCACTAGACTAAAGGGCGGGAAAAAATGCCTATTTAACAAAATCTGTCCCATTTTTGCCAAGGATTTCAGAACTGTGCAATACTTGGATGTTGCAGGTCAATCGGCCGAGTTATGGGCATTTTAGTCAAGGAGAAGGAGAAGGAGAAGGAGAAGGAGAAGGATATGACCTCTGGCCATCAGGCAAAGTTGATTTAACACATTTTGGTCATGTGGGACCACGTAGGAACATTTTGGACCATTTTGGACATTTTTTTCAAAATTTGAATTTTTTCCAGATTTTGACTGTCAAGTCATATTTCAACCAGAGACCGCATTTGGCCATTCACGGACACTTTGGCAAAAACGGGCCATTCTGGGGCTGTTCTGGAGAAGGAGAACATGTTTTTTTAGTTTTCCCACACAATCAAATGCATGAGGAAGACTATAAATGTTCCGGTTCTTTCGGACAGTTTTTGAATCCGGGCTGGCCTTCTCATTGCTTGTTTGTTTGTCAGTCAAAAACCGAGTATTAACCTCCATACAAGATGTCAGATGGGCTCCATACCATAGTATCCATATCTGGTTGCGCGATTTTATATGGCTATGGCTCTATGTATATGGCGAATTTCTATGGCTATGGCGATGGCTATGACGATGGCTATGGCGATGGCTATGGCGATGGCTATGGCGATGGCTATGGCGATGGCTATGGCTGTGTCTGACCAGGCAGGTGCATTGTACTGCAACTATTGCTTCCCGCGATTTCCGTCAAAAAAATCGTCGACGCCCGTTTTCTCCATGATTCAGTGACCGGGGGGAAAAGTTTGCTAAACAAAAAATCTGCGCATTGAGCAGGGCTACAATTTTTGTTAAAGTAACTTTTTTCTCGGACCTCTCAAAAGTGGAGCAAAAGCCCTGGACATCCGGACGGCCGGCATGGCGATTCCGGCGCAGCAGCAGTAGCACAACTGGTATTCAAAGGATCTGATGGCTATATGTATATGGCGAATGTCTATGGCTATGGCGATGGAACGTGTAGGACATGGCGATAGCAAGATGGGGGTTTGGGGGCAACGCCCCCAATGGGGTCCAAAAATCGCGATAGCGATTTTTGGACCAGGGCGACGCTCAAAAGTTGAAATCAGGACGCGGGATGGTCGGCCGGGACACGGGATGGAGGAGAGGGACGAGGGATGGAGGAGAGCAGGACGCGTGATGGTCGACCAGGATGCGTGATGGACGACCTGGACGAGGGATGGAGGAGAGGGACGAGGGATGGAGGAGAGCAGGACGCGTGATGGTCGACCAGGACGCGGGATGGAGGAGAGGGACGAGGGATGGAGGAGAGCAGGACGCGTGATGGTCGACCGGGACGCGGGATGGAGGAGAGGGACGAGGGATGGAGGTGCAGGTCAATCGGCCAAGTTATGGGCATTTTAGTCAAGGAGAAGGAGAAGGAGAAGGAGAAAGAGAAGGAGAAGGATATGACCTCTGGCCATCAGGCAAAGTTGATTTAACACATTTTGGTCATGTGGGACCACGTAGGAACATTTTGGACCATTTTGGA
>JAAGZN010000817.1 GCA_024206165.1 Bacteroidota bacterium | reverse complement strand
TCGGGGGAGTTCTGAAAAGCAGTGCTTCTCAGCGTTCAGATGAACAAATCGGAAAAAAAGTTTGGCCGACCAAATGTTGGTGCTAGAATCCACTTTGTACTATGATGTCAGATGCAGTGACATTTTCGGAAATTTTCAACTTTTTGCAAAAAGTATCTTTTCACCATAAAAGTTGGGGTTGGGAATTTTTCTGACCGGTCATGGATGTTCGTCTGCTCAAGACGAACAATTTTATGTAAAACACTTGGGGGTCCCAACTTGATTTGAGGCCAATAGAAGCTGTGGAAGGGGTGAACCAATGCCAAAAGTGGCAATGTCACAAAAAATAGGGCTTGTTAAATTTTTCAAAATCAGGGTTAAAAAAAAATCCGAGAGGTTCCAAAATCGATCACCAGAAGCAGATTATGTAGGAGCTCCCAATGATCGTTTTTGGCATGGATCGGCTCATATTTTTCTGACACTTTTGAAAAATTTAACAAGGATTTTCAAAATGTAGCGCCCATGTTGACTCTAAAAGTGGGTTTAAAGGTCTGCCAACTGGTTGCAATGTGTATGGGATGATGTATGTTGTGTACCTTTACAGCATGCAATGTCTTCCAATCATTTTCATGCTCATAATCATGATTTTCATTATCATGATAAACATCCATAAGTGACGATTTGCCTGTCTGATTGAGCACACATGCATAAATGCATGAAATCATGCATGCCTGGCCATTTTTTTTGTAAGATCCTAGTCCTATGTGTCCAGGTGACTATGGAAATACCCCCATTTGACCCATTTTTTGGCTGTTTGACAACATTCCAAAACGGAACTGTGATGGCCGCCAAATGTACACTATATCTTGCAAGGCCTCGTACAGTACACAGTGCAGTGTGAGGTGTGCAGTGTGCAGTGTGCAATGCAGTATACAGTGAAGTGTGTAGTATAAAGTGTACAGTGCACCGTGCAGTGCAGTTTACAGGGTAGAGAGCAATGCGCAGTGCAGTGTGCAGTGTGCATTGTAAAGT
>JAAGZN010000059.1 GCA_024206165.1 Bacteroidota bacterium | reverse complement strand
TTCTCACTACGGCTGTCGGTTTGCACCGTTCCATTGTCCAGTTGAATAAAGTTTTGGATCTATCCTTGTCTTAATTATTTACTAGTAGGCCGTATTAGAAAAATGATCCGTTCGAGGCTGACCCCAAGAATAATAAGGTTCTGACGAAGGTTGGTCCGAGGGGTCACCAGGGAGGTCACCGGGAGGACCGTCAGAGTGACTATAAAAGGGACTTCCAGAGGAACAGACCTCAGTTGGTGAGGATTGTCTGGACGAGGATGGTTGGACAAGGAAATGGTGCCACTGGTGGTAGACGTGTCGTGCTCCGGGGCCCCGCCCCTGGCCTCGCCGGCGGGGCCGGCGGCCGGCAGGGAGGCGCCGAGGCCGCCGCGGTTCAGGGGCCGCCAGAGCAGGACCAGCAGAGCATCAGCAGCAGTGAGGATGAGGTGGCGATTGTGGAGGACAATGAGTTGACCCGCCGCGCCCCCGCCACCCAGCACACCGCCGAGGAAAGGGATTTCCACCCGCAGTTGCACGGGGTAAGGAGCATTGAATTGCTGGTTTAATTGCCCCCAGGAATTTAATGTGGCGGCCTTCACGAGGTTTCACGGGGAACAGCTGACCAGGCTCCTCTGGGCGCACACGCTCGCCTCCTATGAGGGCTACAATTGGCTGAACCCCCCCGCCGGCTACGTCTTCTTCAGCATGAAGCGGAGCGTCATCCTCAAGCACGAGCTTGTGTACAGGAAGCAGCGCAAGAACCGGCGGGACCAGGCAACGAGGTTGGACAATGCCGCCTTCAAGGTCCACTTCTCTCGGTTGACACTGAAGGCCAAGAGGACCAGCACCGCCGCCCCTGACTGGGGTGCGCAGTGGCAGGCCTTCCAGTTCAAGAGGAAGCGTGAGGCCAAGTTCCAGCCCGGCTACCTCGGCTCCCAGAAGGAGAGGGAGGCGGAGTTGATGATAAGGTTGAACATGGTTCAGGACCTGGAAGATATCCCTAGGACTGCGTATGACAACAATAACAAGAAGATGACCGCCACCCAGAACTTTATGGCGCACTGCGCCACAGAGAGGCCGACTCCGCCTGTGGGATGCTCACACAGTGCCGACATCACTCTCCAGCAGCGGTTGCTGGAGTTGGCCGAGGGTCAACTGGCGACCTTCAACACCGTGAGGGAGCAGTACTACCGAGTCCGGGCCATGCTTGGCCCAGAAGGGCACAACGTGCCCCTGACTGCCGAGGAGGCCGCTGGGCTGCCGGGCCGGAGGTTCCTCCCCGGCGGGGATTTCTACACGACCTACATGCAGGAGGAGCAGCAGTACGAGGAGGAGCGGCAGAGGTGCATTGACGCCGGGGTGGCCAAGGAGGAGGCACTTGAGAACGCCGCGGCTGGCAACGACCTCGTCCAGGAAGTCGAGGACAACGGCCAGATGAATGTTCAGGAGGGTCAGGAGGAGCCCATGGAGGAGGAGAACACCCAGGAGGGTTTGCAAGAAGGAGAGAACGGTGGTCCGGAGGACTCCGACGGCGAGGAGGAGAATGAGCCCTCTGAAGAGGGTGAGGCTGAGGTCGGGACCGACTCGGAGCTGGAGACCGAGGTCGGCTCGGATGACGAGGGGACCGAGCCGGAGGAGGACAATACAAGGCCCCCGGGAGGCAGAAAGCGCTCGCGGAGTGGGGACTCGGGTCCGAGGCCGGTTGGGGCGCCTTCTCAGATGGAGAGTAGCCCATTTCTCAATTGGGCACTAAATAATACTGTTCCCGTTGCAGGCGCCGGTCGACCCAAATGACCCTCAGGAGGGAACCTCGGGAACGCAGCGGGCAGGACCGGCTCGAGGGACTGGAACCCCGGGGAGAGGAGGTCAAGTGCCAAGGCGCAGGATCAAGGGGAGCAAGAAACCAGGGGACAGGGGCCCGAGGAGACTGGGTTGAAATAAAGCCATCAATTGGATCTACATGAGTTTTGATTGTGCCAGCTGGGGATTCTCAGCATTGTCGGCTCAGTCAAAATGCTAGTGCACTTCTCTTTTTTGATCTGAGCTGACTATTGACAAGTGGAATGTAATAGAGAAGTTTGGTTACTGGTGTGGTGTCTGCATAGACAAATCTATCGACTTAGTCATTTCTGAGGATGTTTATTTAGGGT
>JAAGZN010000058.1 GCA_024206165.1 Bacteroidota bacterium | reverse complement strand
TTTTCTATGTTGAGATAATAATTCTTTTCTTGATGAGGATGATAATATATTTATTTTGTTATATAAATAATTTTGTACTAATATCGAAAATTATTTATTATTTACAAATTATTTATTAATCTTCAAATGGAAGAAGTATATAATTACTTATAAATTTTGATACTTTAACATGGCTTCATATAAAGATCATATCTTAAATTAAATCATCAAATAATTTTAAGATTTTATTTTTTCTTTTGATTATCTTAAAAAATTCCTTTAAAGAACTTATATTTATAATAATATTATCTAGAGAATTTTAGATATATTTACATTCACAATTATTAAAAATAATGAAGATATTAGATAAGTATATAATAAAAAGGCTTTTAATGATATTTATTTTTCTAGTGATAGCTGCAACAGCATCAATAGAAATGATACATTTTGTAAACTATATGGAAGCATTCAAAGCAGCAGATCTTTCATCCAAAGAAATTTTATTATATTATTTATCCTATACACCTTATATGTTAAACTTTCTTACACCCATTGTAGCATTCATGTCCACTGTTTTAGTTACTCTGGTTCTTGCAGGTAATTCCGAAATAATAGCAGCTTTTAGTATTGGTATAAAATTTAGAAGATTGATGATTCCATATATTATATTTGCCTTTTTAATTGCCATGACTAGCTTTGTATTTTGTGGTTGGTTTATTCCTTTTGCCAATAATCACCGAGTGATATTTGAAATTAATTATTTGACAAGAAGATCATATAGCAATTTAAAAAATATACATTTAAAAGTTGATACGAATAAATATGTATATGTTCAAACTTATAACGCATTTAGAGGAGAAGGATATAACTTTACTTTAGAGTCTTTTGATGGAGAATTAAGAAGAAAACTATTTGCAGAAAAAATAAATTGGATACCATCTAAAGGAGTATGGAGAGCCAAAAATTGGAATTTGAGAAAAATTGATCAGCTTAAAGAATCCTTAAAGTCAGGAACAGAAATAGATCTTACATTAAATTTAGAACCTTCAGATTTTGGTGGTGATATAACTATTAAGGAAATGGTTAATATGAGCCAATTAGGTAGATACATAAAAAAACTACAAGAAAGAAAGTCTGATTCTTTATATATCTTCAAAGTTGAAAAATACACAAGATATATGTATCCTTTTTCTATTTTTATTTTGGTATTAGTTGGAATGTTATTTGCTTCCAGAAAAATGCGAGCAGGTGCTATATGGCAAACAGTTTTGAGTTTTATTTTAGCAATCATCTATTTGGGTATGTTTATGTTTGCAAGCAGTAGAGCAGAATCACATAAAGATTATCTTTTATTAACTCTTTGGATGCCAAATATTATTTTTAGTGTTATTGTCGGTTTAATTTATAGATTTGTTCCAAAGTAATAATACAATAATTAGGATAAAATAATAAATCTCTATCATACTTTAAAAATTATTTTTTATTTTTGTATTCAAGGTTTCAAAAATAGTAAGCCTAAATTTTTTAAATGAAAGAGTTATTGGAATCTTGAATTCTAAAAAATAAAATTTATAAATGGAATTAGAAACAAAGAATTTTTTTGCAAGTATAAGAAAAGTAAATAGAAGAATTTTAAGTAATTTTAGAATATTAATTTCCAAAATATTACAAAATTTTTATAAAATTAATCGAATTCTAAAAAATAATTATTTTCTAAATATTATTTCTAAAAACAAAATATTTAAATCAACCCTAATAACCCTAATTATATTTAATTTTTATAACATAAATAAAATACAAGCAAAAGATGATAAAACCAGTACATCATTATACTATATAGAAGGAAAATATTTTAAAGTCGTTTTTGAAGGAGAAGCATATGAATCTGCACAAAGATTACTCAATAACTTAGATCATTTTTTTCCATATGTCAGCAATAATTTAGGACATTTAAAAATCCCAAAATTAAATGTTCTACTTAAAAATAGAAACTCTATCACAAATGCTGCAGTAGAAACATATCCTCGAAGAATGTGTATCTTTTATCATTATCCGCAATTGAGGAATATTAATGGAAACATAGATTGGATAGATTTAGTTTGTTTACATGAATCAAGACATGTTATTCAAAATAATTTTTATTATAATCAGGGTCCTAATAGAATAGTTACAGCTTTTATTGGTACAAGATTCCCTTCTTTTGAAGTTCCCAACTGGTTTTCAGAGGGAGATGCAGTCTTTATGGAAACAATATTAACACATGGAGGAAGAGGTCGATCTCCCTCTTTTTCGATGTTATTTAGAATGAATATTCTAGAAAATAATGACCTATCTTATGATAAAGTATTAAATGGTTCTTTAAACAAACAATATGTTAATAATGAATATGATTTAGGTTATCATCTAATTTGTTATTTAAGAAGAAATTATGGATCAGATATTATATATAAAATCTTTAAAAAATTAACAAAATTTCCATATTTAATTTATCCTTTTGATATGGTTATACATAGTGAAACTAAATTATATATGAAGGATATTTATAATAATATGATTGCTGAACTAAAAGACCTTTGGCAAAAACAAATAGAAAATCTCAAAATCACTAAGACTGAAATCATTAAAACAAGTAATAATGGATATATAGATTATTTATATCCACAAATTGATGGTGAAGGAAATATAATAGTTTTAAAACAAGAAGATGGAGATGACAAAACAAACAAAATTGTTTTAGTAAATAAAAATAAGGGAAAAAAATTGATAGATATACCTTATATCAATCATGGTAATTTATTTTCAGTTTCCAAAAATAAAATAACATGGGCTTCATCCCAATACAAACCAATTTGGGGCTCAGATTCTTATTGTTCAGTTATTAAGGTTTATGATATTAAAAGAAAAACAATTAAACAATTAACTAAAAATAGTGTATATAAAGCTCCTTCTTTATCGCCCTCTGCAAATAAAATTGTTGCAGTTAAAACAGATTATAGAGGCAAACATAATATTCAAATCTTAAACTCAAATAATGGAAAAATATTGAAAACTTTTAAAAATTCGAAAAATTATTTTTTAGTAACACCTACTTGGTCAGAAGATGAAAAATATATTTATGTCATCAAAACTGCAAATCAAAAAAACTGTTTAGTTAAAATAGAAGCCGAAACCGAAAGAGAAGAAATAATTATTCCTTATATAAAGGAACTGATTGAAAGACCGCAAATTTTTAAAAACTATGTTTTTTTTAATTCACCATATAACGGTATTAATAATATTTATTCTATAGATCTTAAAACAAATCAAATATATCAAGTAACTTCTAGTAAATATGGATCATTTAATTCAGTAATTTCTAAAGACAAAGATCATATTATTTATAATGATTTCTCAAAGAATGGAATGTCAATTGTAAAGACAGATTTAAATCCAAATAATTGGATACCAATAGAGGAAGTTAAAGATAGAAGAGTTTTTTATTTTGATAAAGCCAATAAAAAAGAAGAATTAAGTAATTTTAAATATGTTGTTGAAGACAAACAATTTGAAGATAAACCATTAGATGATATTCCTAAAAAATATTACAAAAAGAAAAAATTGAATGCAATCAAAAACTTAATTGATTTACATAATATTCCAATATGGCCAATAGATTTAGAATCTAATGGAATTGAAGATCCCCAATTCACAATAAAATTTAAATCTAAAAATATCACAGATACTTCATCATTAGAAGCTTCTTTTTCGAGATATTATAAAAAATCAAAGAATAAAATTAATTTCAGTTATAAATATACTGGCATGTTACCAGTTTTTGAAATAGATTTTGATATCGAAGACGAAAAGAAGAATGAAAAAGATATCGAAGAAAGCGAAAATAAACTAATAGGAGAATTTAAGATTACTCCCAAATTTTATCTCCCATTTTTGATTAGACATAATTATGGATTTACTCAAATTATAAAAATTGGTTGTGAATTTGAATTTAAATATAATATTAAAAGCTTATATGGTTTTATAGATTCTTATACTCCTTTGAAATTTAGTGTGGGATTATTTAAAGAAAAATCTGACAAAGATGTGGCACCTCGATGGGGACATAAGTTTGCAATGAGCTTTACAGAATTTTTGAATAGTTTTGCTAAACATAAAAATAATGAATTGTTTGGTATGATCCATCTTTATTTTCCTGGAATTCTTAAGCATCATTCTTTTCAAATATTAACTATTGGTAGAATAAGAGAGCTAGATAATGATAAACATAGTATCCCATATAATTTTGCTTTTAGTCAATTAGCAAAAATTTCTAATAGTGGAGCCAATGACCAACATTCAACAATATATTTTACTCGATTGTCACGAAAACTGATTAATTTTCATTTTATGTATGAGCTTCCATTACTATATCCTGATTTAGCCCTTGGACCTTTACTTTACATCACATCAGTAAATTTGAAATTGAGTTCATCGTTTTATATTGATTTTGTTAATGAAGATCCTAAAGGTTTTCATAAACCTTATTTTGATAGCATAGGAGCTTGGCTATTATTTCCTGATATAAAAGCACTACGTCTTCCAATGAGATTAAAATTTGATTTAGGATTTGGAGTTTTATTTACTAAAGATTGTTTTGTGAAGAAAAGCTTGAAACACTGTGTTCTTGATTTTCATTTTAAAACGGATCTCTTAGATAGGTTCTAATTCAATTTTCTATTATAGATCTTATATCTATATTTGCGTATTTAAAAAATAATTCAAGAAGTTTTGAAATGATTTCTATAACTAAAAACAAAATTAAAGGTGCCATATAAAATAGACCTATTAATTGAACTATAAGTTCTTTCAATCTAAAATAAGATATGTATTTATTACAGCTTCGCATTTCGCTTTTTTCACATAAATCATATGTATCATATACTTTAAAAGGATAATTGTATCCTGCAGGGCAAAACCATTTTGAATCGGGGGTATAATTATACATATCAAAAATTAGACTAACAAATATTACCCAAATTAATAGATGAATAACTCCCGATATACATGAATTTATATATTTATTTTTTCTCTGTGACTGTTCTCTTTGAAAATATTGATTTGAATTTTGAGTTTTTATTTTGGGATATTTATAGTCAGTATATACTCTTTTATAAGCTACATTCGATTTAGATTCTCTATATTCTTGTGGAGTATCATTTATTGTTGTATAATGCTTATGCTTATGGATATTATTTTCCATTTTTTCTTTTTCAATAATATTTGGAATTATATTTCTAGTATTTATAGATTCTGATTTTTTGTTTTTTGAAATATGTTTATTTTGTTTATGAATATTAAAATTTTTGGTGTTTTTATTACCTGATACAACAAAATTATTTTGATACTCATCTGACAATTCATGAGAATTCATTATTTTTTTATTTTTAATATTGCATCCTAAAATATGCAATATAATTAGTGCCTGATAGAAAACTCTTAATTTTTAATATTTTAGCATCAAATTTTTATTATCAAAATAGGTTTTCTCATTTTATATCAACATATTTTATTAGTGATAGATACCGATTGTATTTTTTCTATAATATTT
>JAAGZN010000816.1 GCA_024206165.1 Bacteroidota bacterium | reverse complement strand
TATGTTGTGGGCGCGGGTTCGAGTCCCGGAAGTGCCTGAATAATGACGAGTTTCCTGTCTGAAACTCGGAGCCTTGCTAGGCTGAGTCGCGTTGCCTAACCAACAAGATGTATATGTGGAAACACTATCGTCGACTCTATAGAGTACATAATTGTACCCTTAGCAAAGGCATGTGTCATGTTGAGACTGGAGGCCAAACCGATATGGTGAAAGACCCTTCAACCGAGCTAGTAAGCTAAAGTCGCCGTCTCTACCGAATGCAGTATTGCATCCATGACACGAAGGGTAACCCGAAGGATAGTTCCCCCACAGGTAGATATACCAATGTGTGTCCCATGACAATCACTCCGCAGCTATAGTGTAGTGGTTAGCACGCTGGACCGGCAATCTGGAGACCGGGGTTCGATTCCCCGTAGTTGCACCCGAGTGGTGAAAGCTTTTAAGGCAGGTTCCCTTGGCAGGGTTCTGTGAGCAAGCTACTATGCTGCCTAATTGCTATGTTGTGGGCGCGGGTTCGAGTCCCGGAAGTGCCTGAATAATGACGAGTTTCCTGTCTGAAACTCGGAGCCTTGCTAGGCTGAGTCGCGTTGCCTAACCAACAAGATGTATATGTGGAAACACTATCGTCGACTCTATA
>JAAGZN010000815.1 GCA_024206165.1 Bacteroidota bacterium | reverse complement strand
TGTCCAAGAGAATAGCAAAGAACTTATTACTTCCAGGGTTGCTTATTTTACCCCATGAAATTTAGTGAAAACTTAGCCCTGCAATAATAGTTCACATCAATTTCTTGTAAAGTACGCATTTCCCATGGAATAAAACGATTCTGTTTGCTCTAAAATGTTGTAAACATACGTATTACAACAATTCTGTCCATGGGAACAGGGTATAACTTATTACTTCGAGGGTTTCTCATAGTTCCCCATGAAACTTAGTGAAAACTTAGCCCCGCAATAATAGTTCACCTCAATTTCTTGTAAAGTACGCATTTCTCATGGAATAAAACGATTTTGTTTGCTCTAAAACGTTGTAAACATAGGTATTACAACTGTTCTGTCCAAGAGAATAGCAAAGAACTTATTACTTCCAGGGTTGCTTATTTTACCCCATGAAATTTAGTGAAAACTTAGCCCTGCAATAATAGTTCACATCAATTTCTTGTAAAGTACGCATTTCCCATGGAATAAAACGATTC
>JAAGZN010000814.1 GCA_024206165.1 Bacteroidota bacterium | reverse complement strand
TGTGTGTGGTGGTGGGTGTTTTGTTGTTTTGTGTGTGGTTTGCTGTGTTGTGTGCTGTGGAGTGTGCTGTGCTGTGTGCTGTGGAGTGTGCAGTGGAGTGTGCAGTGTAGTGTGCAGTGCAGTGTGCAGTGCACTAATGCAGTGTGCAGTGCAGTGTGCAGTGCAGTGTGCAGTTCAGTGTGCAGTTCAGTGTGCAGTGCAGTGTGCAGTGCAGTGTGCAGTGTAGTTCCCCGCACAGTGCTCTGTGCAGAGCACTTCACAGTAGACAGTGCAGTGCTCTGCACAGAGCACTGTGTAGTGCAGTGTGCAGTGTACTGTGTAGTGCACTGTAGTGCACTGTGTACTGCATACTGGATGAGGGCTGGTACAACCAAATCATCCAAACTACCAGGTGACTTATTGAGCCATGGCAGACCACTTTTATGTCTGCCCTCAACCAGTGCACTGCACTGCACTGGAGGGTTATCAAATATACCAAATATTTTGCCTTCTGTAATTTACACTTATGCAATTTTACACAAATTGGTATTTGGTATCTCATAAAACAAGGGCTGTTTTGTAATGAGGGCTGTGACCACGACCAGAATCAGGTTGAAAAAATAAACATTTCCCATTTTAGTTCATTTCACACAAAGTCACATAGTACCAAATCTGTAATTTACACTTATGCAAATTCGTAAAAAGTGGTATGTGGTACCATATAAAACAAGGGCTGTTTTGGAATCAGGGCTGTGACCACGACCAGAATCAGGTTGAAAAAATAAACATTTCCATCAGTTGTCATCTCACACCGG
>JAAGZN010000813.1 GCA_024206165.1 Bacteroidota bacterium | reverse complement strand
TGTATGTCTAAATTTACATCCTTTGCATTTATAACGTTGTTTTCCTTTTGCCTTTCCATCTTTTGTACATACATTATGATGGCATTTAGGGCATTGTTTGTTTATCATTTGTATTTTTTGCTTTGGTGAATATACAAATTTGCCAAAACTATTCTTTAGTAGCAATGCCAAAAATATTAACAATAACCCTTGAATTAAATTATTTAATAATATATTGTATTTTATAAATTTATTTTTGTTTTAATGATAATATTTATATTAATTTGTCAATGTTTATCTATAAATTATCGAAATTAAAATATCATGAGCTTTTTAAAAAAATATATATATTATATAGGGATTATTACTATATTGTTAAACTGCTCAAAAAAATTCAATCAAAAATATGTTAATAATTCAAATAGCATAAATAATAAAAATATAAATACAAATACTCAATTAATTTATAATTATAATAACAAAAGTAATGGCAGCTATTTTTTTAAATCCAAAAAATCTTTGCAAAATACAATTCCAAATTCTGAATATATAAGTAATTCATTTACAAGTTTATCTATATTTAGAAAATTATTCTGGTCTTCTTTATTGTTTAGTGGAGTATATAGCCAATCCTTTTTTAATCTTTTGAGTACAGATCCTGATTTAAATTCAGTTGGATTTGATCCAGAAAGTTTTTCAACCAAAAGTGCAGCCATATTTGAAACTGAAGATGGCAATATAACAGTATCTTTACAAATAACATTTGATGATAAACCAGATAGTCCCGAGCTATATATATTCAAATCAACAGGAGATGGCACTAATATTCTTTGGGATTTTAGAGTAGATATTTCAGAAAATGATGATTTTTTTTCACAAAGAACTCTAATATCAGAAGATTATAGTATTTACTTTTTGATACAAACAGTTCGTTTATTATTTCCAGCAAATCAAACTAATTTACCGGATAATATTAAAAACGCGGTATTAGGCAAAGTTAATAGTAATGGCACATTAGAAGCTATTAAAATTTATGGTTTCAATGATACTATAGATGACTCCTATCTTTCTATGGAACCTCGCTCTATTACTTTTTTTGAAGATGATATCATTGCTTTAAATGTAATTAAAAATCCTAATATCACTGCTCAAACTTTTGATCAATGGGTACCTATTTTTGCTTTTTTTTCCCAAGATTTGTTAATATTAGAAAAAACTCTTCGAATTAATCCTATAGTTAATCTTAGCAATACTGAGCCTTATGATGAATATAATGATATCTTAACATTGGATGATGGCAATATTTTAGTTTGTGGCAGGTCAACTTTTGATAGATCAATTGGAGATAATATACCTTTATTAGTAAATTTTGATAAAGATTTTAATAATACGTCAAGAAGTAAATGGGGAAAAAATTTTAATGTTACTGATACTAATGAATTTAGTGATCCTTCTACGATTAGATGGACTTCATTGAGAATTAATGAATTTAAAAATACAAATAACATATTAATTTATGGAATCTTAATAGAAGGTAATGATGAAAACTATCCTTGGTTTTCTATTTTAACAAAAGATGGAAATCATATCATAAGTTCATATTTAAGACATACTTCCAGAATAATCGATTCAGTAATTTTAGAAAATAATGATTTTGTATTATTAGCAAATGATCATGATAAGCCAAATATCCTTAATTTTTTGACTCTTTTTGATTCTAATGGAAAACAAAAAAAAACAGTAAGAGTTTCTCCTTCTATCACAAAAAACATGATATTATCTATTGGTAAATCTAATAATGCTTTGCTATATACAGGTAGAAACTTTGATCGTGATGATATACCTATTTATGGTAAATTACCAAATGATTTAGATGATAGTAGTGATTTATGTTTATTAAATTTAACAGAAACACTTGTTTGGCAAAATTTTACTATTGGATTATATGATCGAAACTTTACTTTAGATAATTTTAATCTAAGTTTCGATGATTCTCCGCATGTTGTTGGTAATATTACCACAACTATCAGTAAAACTTTTTGTGAGGAAACTTTTGATCCCACGAATGATCCCACCAATGACCCAACATCAGATCCGACGGATGATCCGACCAATGATTCCACAATAGATCCAACCAATGACCCAACATCAGATCCCACGAATGATCCGACCAATGATCCCACAATAGATCCAACAAATGATCCGACCAATGATCCCACAATAGATCCAACCAATGATCCAACAAATGATCCAACAATAGATCCAACAATAGATCCGACCAATGATCCCACAATAGACCCAACAATAGATCCAACAAATGATCCGACCAATGATCCCACAATAGATCCAACCAATGATCCGACCAATAATCCCACAATGAATACTCAAAATCCAACTAATTATCCAACTACAGATCCCACATTTTTTCCTGCAAAACATCCTACTAAGGAGAAAGACACTTATCTTGGTTTAATTTTGCCATTATCAATAACTGCAGCGGCTGTATGTTGTTATTGTATATTATTTTGGATTTGGTATTATAGGACTTTAGATGATATTTATAATTCTGGTATTAATGAAGTAGCTTTTGTTAGACAATCAAGCCAAGAAATTGAAATGACTTGATTTTTTAACTTTTAATTAATTTAAGTATGTGTATTATGAAAATAAATTTTAAAAACCTCATTATTAAGAATTTTATAGCAATTCTTCTTATCTTTTCTTGTAATTACAAAGACAATAAAAAAAATTGTTTGAAAAAGGAAAAATATAATATATCATCAAAAAGTGATTTACATAAACAAGAACTAAATAATAAAGACTATAGTTATAAGAATTATTTTACAGACTTATTCTATAATATCAGTAGTAATATTAAAAATATTTCAAAGATTACTTCATATAAAACATTAATCAAAACCTTCTTATTTTTAAATTTAGTAAAACAAACAAAAGGTCAAGAACCTTACTTTTTAAGAGAATTTAAAGAAATAAAAAATAACAAACTACATAATACGGACTCTTTAATTGAAGATTTTAATGAAGATTTAATTATGTATGATAGTGATATTTCAGGGACAACTGGCTTTATACAATATAAAATTGAAAAATTTAATAGTAGTGGAAATCATATTTTAGGAAGAAGATATAGAGATTTCTCATTTCCACCAGAATTTATTCGTGGTCTAATAAAGAATAACAATGACTCTTTAGCCTTCACATCAAATTTACGAGGACCAGAAAGTTTTGGAGGATTTGATGTTTTATTAGGTATTGTAGATATTAATGATTTGATCCCTCAGAGAACTATTTTATATGGAACACCTGAAGATGAAACTCCTAAAAAACTATTAAAATTTAATAATAATGATATTCTTATAGGTATTCCAAAGGATGATGGATTTGTATTGATAAGATTGCTAGAAGACTTGACACAAAAATGGCAATTTTTTTTTCAAAGTGATAGTGCCTTTTTCTTTAATGAAATAAATATAGATAAACTTGATAATATATATATTGCTGGAGAATATGTTAATCCCAGATTTTTTTTCATGTTAATTTTAAATGTTGATGGTGAAAAAATTGATTTTAAAGTATATGATAATCTAATAAGAGTAAATAGTAAAGAAATAATAAATACTGAAAAAAATGAAACAATAGTATTAGCTCAAACAACAGACAGTAAAGGAAGAGGACTATTAATTTATCAATTCAAAAATCGCGATTTAATAAATTTATTCCGAATAAAAAGACCAATAGGTATTTCTATTGGTACAGTTTTAGCTGGTATTGAAAAAGATAATGTAATATATATTGGCGGTAGTATTAATGGAAACTTTGCTGAGGGCATTTTTGTCTTTTCTTTAGATGATATTAATGCATCTGTATTTAAGCTAGGATTTGTTCCAAGTTCAATGATTAAAAATATTGATGGCCGATTTAGCTTTATAGGAGTAAAAGAAATAAATGATACAGAAAGTAAAATAATGCTAGGTAAATTTCCTTTTGATTTAAGCTCTGTAGATTGCTTTTTAAATTTTTCTTCAGATTTTATTGTAGAAAATTTAACAACAAATTTGGTAGATCCTTTACCTCCAATTAATATAACTTTAGGTAATTTTGATAGAAAAGAAATAAATATTACTAGTCAAGAAAATTTTTTAGATGAAACTGAAATTTGTGAATTTTTTCCTACAACTTCCAACCCAACTATTGTACCTAGTCCTACTTCTAAGTCTATAAAACCTACACAAAGCCCTTCTAATGAAAATACCAAAACCAGTGATATGACATTTGACCAAAATGATTCAGATGATACTTATATACTTAGCTTCATTATTCCAATAGCAATAATTCTAATTTTATGTTTATTATTAATTTGTATATATAAATGTAAATATAAAGGAAGAAGCAGGGCTTATAATAATGTAGAATTAACACAAGCTCAATTGAATGAAAATTCTTAAAAATAATTTAAAATAAACTTTAATATTAAGATAATTGCTATAATCATATCCTTGTACAAAAAAGAACAACTAAGTTTTAATAATTTAAAATAATATTTAATTTTAAAAATATTAAAATTAATAAATATAATATCATTATGAGAATAATATTCCAAAAAATCAATTTTAGATATGTTTTTGTTTTTTTACTAATTCATTGTAATAATTTACAAGGTAAAAAAAATATAAAGAAAAGCTTTAGTGAATCTAATTGCTATAATATTTCATCAAATAAATCTTTTAATTTGTCAAAAACAGGGACTTTAAATAAATTATTAAAATATATTGTTTTACCTAGCATTTTTATTCAAAAAACTAATTGTAGCCCTATCCCTACTAATAGTCCTTCACCTTCACCTACTATGGATTCTGGGAATATTTGCTTAACCTATGAATTTGATTTTAGTTTTGGCGAACAAAATCTTACTAATCCCCAAGATTTAATTTTTACAAATGGTTCTATTTATGTAACAGATAGAGATCAAAATGATATTACTGTTTTTGATAAAGATGGTAACTTTAAGTTCAATTTTTCCCCACCCCAAAATCAACTTTCTTCCATATTAGGAATTGCTGCTGATAAAAATTTAATTTTAGTTGCAGGCGTAAAAAGTCCGCCATCAAGAGGAGTAGTTTTTATTTTTGATAACTTTGGGAATATCATAAATTCTTATGAGGGAACAACGAATGATCAGGCTTTTATTGATGTTGATGTCAGTATAGAACAAAATGTTTACTATATAGTGCCTGATAGAAAACTCTTAATTTTTAATATTTTAGCATCAAATTTTTATTATCAAAATAGGTTTTCTCATTTTATATCAACATATTTTATTAGTGATAGATACCGATTGTATTTTTTCTATAATATTTTAT
>JAAGZN010000812.1 GCA_024206165.1 Bacteroidota bacterium | reverse complement strand
TTACTTGTCCGGAGCAGGGCTGGCGGCAGCTCTGGGACCCACAAAGCTGCCATGAGACCAATTTGGGAACGAGTTGAATGTCCAGTGGGGTTTAACTGGTCCAAATGAGGACAAGGTGACTGCCCTTCAGGCCTGGGACCTACAAATATCTCAAATATTGGCTCCAGACCCCCCAGGAGGCATTCCAAAATAGTTGGGGCCCTATCTGAATGATATAGAAGGGATACAATGTTTCAGATCAGGCTTAAAACAGCTTTCAGGCGAATGTCCACTTTTAACAGGGCTTCAGCCAGTGTGGAGTGGGGAGGAGGAGATGTCTGTATTTTGGAAACTCTTATTGTGGGACTGTTGTCCATGTGCCAAGGCAGACGGCATGACTAACCCTGAGAACTTCCTAGATTCCAGCATGTTGCCATAATGGCCCACACCACCCTGACCACCACCGCCCCCCCCCCCCCCCCCCCCCCCCCCCCCCCCCCCCCCCCCCCCCCCCCCCCCCCCCTC
>JAAGZN010000811.1 GCA_024206165.1 Bacteroidota bacterium | reverse complement strand
TAAAATATTATAGAAAAAATACAATCGGCATCTATCACTAATAAAATATGTTGATATAAAATGAGAAAACCTATTTTGATAATAAAAATTTGATGCTAAAATATTAAAAATTAAGAGTTTTCTATCAGGCACTATATATCAGATTTCTTTTCATTTTCAACCGATAAATAATCTAAAGGTGTTTTACCTTCATTATCTTTAATATTAATTGATGGGTTTTTGGATAGTAAAAGGTCAACATCTTCTTTTTTAAGAGACCAAGTTTTCAATAATAAATGAAGAGGTGTTTTTTCTTCATTGTCAGTTATATTAATATCTGCATTATTTTTAATTAAAATACGAATGTTTTCTAACTCTTTTTCACATCTAGAAAATCCTTTAGAAAACTCGGTAATAGCTATATGCAAAGGTGTTCTTCCTTTTTTATCTTTTAAATTTATTTTTGCATCATAATCTATTAACAATTGTATTACTTCAGCTGTATTGTTTTTTGCAGCATAATGTAAAGGTGTTGATTCAGTTTTTTTAGTTTTTGAGTTTATTAATTCTTTTCCTTGTTTTGTTTTTAAGAGCACTTCTAATTCTGAAAAATCATTATACTGAGCAGCATAATGTATAGGTGTTAGTTTATTTTTATTTTCAGTATTAATTTGAGCACCATATTTTAACAAAGTTTCTATTAGTTTCTTATTTCTATTTTGAGAAATTTTATGATATCGATTTGCAGCAGCTAAATTAAGAGGAGTCATTCCTTTTTTATCCTTATGATTAATATAAGTTTTTAAACCTTTAGATATTAATAATTCTACAATATTTGGATATTTATTAAAAAAAGAGGCATAATGAAGAGGAGTCTGTCCATCTTTATCTATAAAATTTAATTTTACTGTCTCAAGTTTGGCTTAAAGCCTCCATCTTTCAGATGGAAAATGACTTCAGTCCTTTAAATTCCTTATTTTAAATGTAAAATGTTACATTTGTGACATGGAAAATTATAGCAAAGGAAGCCATACTATTTATCAC